>NZ_QFFX01000042.1:0-25740 GCF_023522295.1 Prevotella sp. TCVGH
GATGCAAAGATAACAAATACTTATGAAATTATGTGCATGAAGAGAGGAGGGATGCAACTGGGTTTTACGACTGACCCTTAAAAATGCTGCGAACAGTTGCCAGCTTTGTTGTAGTAATGAATTGAGGCAGTTATAACAAAGAGTGAAGGCGGTCATCCACTGTAGATAATCGCCTTCATTCACTACTTAAAGAAAAGAGAGAGAAAGAGCTTTATTTCTTTTTCCTTGTTTGTTTTAGTTCTTCTTTCAAAAAACGGGGAGTATAGCCTTCCTTGCTTAGTGCTACTTCTTCGGGAGTTCCCGTACTTAAAACCTTTCCTCCGCCACGTCCTCCCTCTGGTCCCATGTCAATAATGTAATCAGCCAGTTTGATGACGTCTAAGTTGTGTTCGATTATCACCACTGTGTTACCACGATCCACTAATTGTTGCAGCACATTCATCAAGATGCGGATGTCCTCGAAGTGCAGTCCAGTGGTTGGCTCATCAAGGATGTATAATGTCTTTCCTGTGTCACGTTTCGAGAGTTCGGTAGCTAACTTCACCCGCTGACTCTCACCGCCCGAAAGGGTTGTGGAGGGCTGTCCTAATTTGATGTAGCCTAAGCCAACATCTTGAATCGTTTTTATTTTGTGAAGAATATTAGGTACGGTGTCGAAGAACTCCACAGCTTGATTGATCGTCATATCCAGCACATCGGCAATACTTTTGCCCTTATATCTCACTTCGAGTGTCTCTCGGTTGTAGCGTTTGCCATGGCATACCTCGCATGGCACCATGACATCGGGCAGGAAATTCATTTCAATGGTCTTGTAGCCATTGCCATTACAAGCCTCACATCGCCCACCTTTTACATTAAACGAGAAGCGTCCTGGCTTGTAACCCCGTATCTTTGCCTCTGGAAGGTTGACGAACAGGGATCGAATATCGCTGAACACGCCAGTATAAGTGGCTGGATTGCTGCGTGGCGTACGCCCCAATGGACTTTGATCTACATTGACTACCTTGTCAATATTATCTATACCCTCTATAGAATCGTACGGCATCGGTTTCTTCAACGAGCGATAAAAATGTTTCGACAAGATGGGCTGCAAAGTCTCGTTGATGAGAGTGGACTTGCCAGAGCCAGACACTCCCGTCACGACAATGAGTTTTCCGAGCGGAAACTCCACCTCTACATCTTTCAAGTTGTTGCCCCTTGCCCCTTTCAGCCAAATGCTCTTGCCGTTTCCTTTGCGCCGCTTAGAGGGAATCTCAATGCTGCGTTTGCCGTTGAGGTAGTCGGCTGTAATGGTAGATTGTCGAAGCATTTGTTGTGGAGTGCCTTGAAATACCACCTCACCTCCCTTGCGTCCTGCCTTTGGACCAATGTCTACGATGTAGTCGGCTGCCAACATCATATCCTTGTCGTGTTCTACCACGATGACCGAGTTACCGAGGTCTCGCAACTCCTTCAACGAATGAATGAGTCGCTCGTTATCTCTTTGGTGCAATCCAATGCTGGGTTCGTCAAGGATGTACAGCACATTGACCAGTTGCGAACCTATCTGCGTAGCCAACCGAATACGTTGGCTCTCGCCTCCTGACAGCGAAGCCGATTGTCGATTGAGCGATAAATAGTTGAGACCCACTTCAAGTAAGAAGCTCACACGAGTTTGTAATTCCTTGATAATCTCGGCAGCAATCACTTTTTGCTGTTCATCCAAATGAGTTTCCGCATGTTCGAGCCAGTCCTTTAGCTCACTCATATCCAAATTGGCTACCTGTGCTATATTCTCGTTACCAATGCGATAGGAGAGCGACTCACGTTTCAATCGCATGCCGTTGCATTCGGGACAGGTAGTTGTAGCCAAGAACTGGTCAGCCCACTTTTGCCCTGCGCTCGAGTCATCGTTCTCCATGACGGTGCGCAAATATTTGATGATGCCATCGAAGGTCACAAAATAATCGCTGCTGGTGTGTACCAACTCCTTGGCGATTTTAATGTTCTCCAAACTGCCATACAATATTTCGTCTACCGCCTCCTGCGGAATTTCTCGAAATGGCGTTTTGATATTCAAATCGTATCGATGTAAGATGGCATCGATTTGCCAAAATATCATTTGTTTTTTGTATTTGCCCAAGGGCACGATAGCACCCTCGTAAATACTGAGATTGTCATTGGGTATGACTTTTTTCAAGTCGATTTCGTTGACTGTTCCCAAGCCTTTACAATGTGGACAAGCTCCTTCTGGTGAGTTAAAAGAGAAGATGTTGGGTGCGGGTTCACCGTACGAAATGCCACTGACGGGGTCCATGAGCCGTTTGGAAAAATTGCGAATAATTCCCGAGTCCTTCTCCATAATCATGATAACCCCGTCGCCTTGCTTCATGGCTATCTGTATGGTCTTCTTCAATCGTTCGTCGTCATTTCCTCGCACCTGTAGCTTATCAATCACTACCTCAATGTTGTGGTTCTTGTATCGGTCTACCTTCATGCCGCGCACCACCTCTTTTATCTCTCCGTCCACTCGCATGTAGAGGTAGCCTTTGCGCCGCATACTCTCGAAAAGTTCACGATAATGTCCCTTTCTCTGCTTGACTAAGGGCGATAAGATGAATATTTTTTTGTCGGCATAATCGTGCAAAATCATATCAATGACTTTCTCCTCGGTGTATTTCACCATTTTTTCGCCCGTCATATAGCTATAGGCTGTGCCAGCACGTGCAAAGAGTAGGCGAAGGTAGTCGTATATCTCGGTAGTCGTACCAACCGTAGAGCGTGGATTTTTGTTGGTGGTTTTCTGCTCGATACTGATGACAGGAGACAGCCCCGTGATTTTATCTACATCAGGTCGTTCCATGTTTCCGAGGAAGTTGCGTGCGTAGGCAGAGAAGGTTTCGATGTATCTTCGTTGACCTTCTGCAAAGATGGTGTCAAACGCCAAGGATGATTTGCCCGAGCCCGACAAGCCCGTAATAACGGTAAGGGCATTTCGCGGAATTTCTACATCTATGTTTTTAAGATTGTGCACGCGCGCACCAAATATATTAATTTTATCGTCTTCGCGAGGCATGAGTAGTTTGCTTTCTATTGAGAGGTTGATGGTTCTTCTTTCTTTCTAATTTCATGGTTGGTAGGTGCGCAGCAGGTTGACATCCGTCTTGATGTTGAACACTTGTCCGTCGGCACCTTTTGCCTTTACCAAGCAAAAGTAAACGCCTTGTTTCACGTCTTTGCCTTGGTACTTTCCGTCCCACCCCTCGGCAGGATTGTGCCATTCAAAGAGCTTCTGTCCCCACCTATTAAAGATGTACCCCTTAAATTCTATGATGCTTTGCCAGCCCTCTTTGGCTTTGTAAACATCGTTGATGCCATCGCCATTGGGCGAAAAGGCGTTGGGCATTTCCAGCTTGCTTTCCGAGATAGAGACGGTGATAGGCTGTGCATCTGCCCAATACTCTTGAGTATATTTCACCGAGTCCTGACCTTGGGTGAAGATGGCATACAGTACAATGCGATGCGCACCAGCTTTGGTAAAGCGAACCTCTGTATCTTTCTCATAACGAACAAGGTAAGGAGCTTTTTCTCCTTCCATGGTAATTCTCCATTCATAGTAAGCTGTCCAGCCAGTTGTATGGCTCTCGTTTGCTGTCAGTAGTACACGTAACGGAGCCGAACCACTGATAGAAGTTGTTGGCTCACTGGGCTCACCCTTGTCTGAAAAATAGACAGCATGTGGATTGATGGTGGGTTGCTCTTGAGCAGAAAGGAGGAGTGGGAATAAAAGCGTCAGTGTAGAAATAATGAATTTTATTTTCATTCCGTTGTTTTGTTTGTCCAATGTGGTGCTATACTGCACCTTACTATACGAAAATTGAAAGCTTGGAGCTTTCTATCTTTGCAAAGATACTAAAAGATTCATGATTAAAGAGGAGCGATTAGAGATTTTTTTGTAAATTTGCAAATGAAACAGAAAAAGACAATTTGTGACATGAAACCAATCTTTAACTATATAGTCTTATTATTAACACTCTTGTTTTGTCTTGAAGCCACAGCGCAAGTAAATCAGTGGCGAGACATCTACGAGGCAAAAAAGAAAGACACCGTCTTTGGGATTGCCCGAAAATATGGCATTTCCGTTCCCGATTTAATGGATGCTAACCCAGAAATGAAAGTGGAGGGATATGAGTTAAAGAAAGGTGACACCGTGTTTATTCCGTTCGAAAAGGGGAAGAAACCCAATGCAGTCCCCGTTGTACCCAAGACAGACAAGAATCAACCTGTCACCACACAACTGGTCAAGGGAAAAGAGTTAGACATTACCAAGCGTGCCATTCGCATAGGAGTGATGTTGCCTTTGCACAACGTAGACGGTGATGGTCGCAGAATGGTAGAATACTATCGCGGTTTGCTGTTGGCGTGTGACGACTTGAAGCGTCAAGGCATCTCCTCCGATGTGTATGCGTGGAATGTGCCCATTGATGCCGACATTCGCCAAACACTCTTAGATGTGAATGCGCAACGGTGCGACATTATCTTTGGTCCCTTGTACACCAAGCAGGTTGCCCACTTGGGTGACTTCTGCAAACGCTTTGGTATCAAGCTGGTAATTCCTTTCTCTATTGAGAGTGGGGAAGTGGCAACCAATCCACAGGTCTACCAAGTTTATCAGTCTGCCGACCAACTGAATGAAGATGCCATTCATGCTTTCCTCAACCGTTTCCCCAACTATCATCCTGTGTTCATCGATTGCAACGATCGAGATAGTCAGAAAGGCATCTTTACTTTCACGTTACGGAAACAATTAGAGGATAAGAAAATCGCTTATAACATCACGAACTTGAAATCCAGCGAGGAACAGTTCGCCAAATCGTTTACCTTGTCGAAACCCAATGTGGTGGTGCTGAACACAGGTAAATCGCCCGAGTTAAACGTTGCGTTGGCTAAGATAGACGGACTGAAGGCAGCCAATCCTACACTGTCGGTGTCGCTGTTTGGCTATACAGAGTGGTTGATGTACACTAAAGTATATTTCGAATACTTCTGTAAATACCCCACCTATATACCTACCGTGGCGTATTATAATGCGCTCTCTCCACAGACCAAGCAGTTTGAGCAGAAGTATCGTCTGTGGTTCAAAGAAGAAATGCAATACGCCATTCCACGATTTGCCTTGACAGGTTACGACCATGCACAATTCTTTTGTCGTGGATTGCACCAATATGGGAAATCCTTTTCAGGACTGAAAAAACAAAACTCCTATACCGCCTTACAAACTCCTTTGGACTTTCGACGCATAAAAAAGGCTGGATGGCAGAACTCAACGTTTATGTTGATTCACTTTAAGAGTAACGGAGGGATAGAGAGCATCTCGTATTAAGCCTTTCTACTACAAACCATATGTTAGCGTAAAAAATGAAACATCCACTTCTTTCCCTCTTTTTGCTGGTTTATCCACTGCTCCTTACGGCGCAGGTAGGGAGTCATCGCAACGAGTTTGCCGTAGGTGTGAATGGAGGTTATGTGCTGAGCAATGTCGGGTTTGTGCCTAAGGTGACACAAACGTTCCATGGAGGGATGATGGGAGGCGTGTCTTTTCGGTACATCTCTGAGAAATACTTTCAAACCCTTTGTTCTATCCATGCGGAAATCAATTATGTGCAAGCTGGTTGGAAAGAAGACATTGTGAATCTGCAAAACGAGCCAGTGCTTAACAAGAACACTGGTTTAGCGGAAGAATACAGCCGCACCATTAACTATATACAAGTACCCATTTTCGCACATTTGGCTTGGGGAAAGGAACAACGAGGCTTTCAGTTTTTCTTCCAAGCAGGACCGCAATTTGGCTATATGCTAAATGAAAGCATGCAAATGAATTTTGATCTCAATCAGGCAAACGTGCAAGACAGAGCCAATGCCGAGACGACCCAATACAAAATGCCCGTGGAACACAAGTTTGATTATGGCATTGTGGCAGGCATCGGAGTAGAATATTCGTTGCCCAAGGTGGGGCATCTGCTTTTAGACGCTCGGTATTACTATGGATTAGGGAACCTATATGGGGACACGAAGCGCGATTATTTTGCCAGATCTAATCTTTCGAATATTCAGTTAAGATTGTCCTATTTGTTTGATATTACTACAACAACTAAATAACTAATAAACTATGTTTGAAAATCAACCTAAAGGCCTTTTTGCTTTGGCATTGGCCAACACAGGCGAGAGATTCGGTTATTACACCATGATTGCCGTGTTTGTATTGTTTTTAAGAGCTAACTTTGGATTAGATCCTGGTACGGCTGGTATGATTTACAGTGTGTTCCTTGGATTAGTTTACTTCCTCCCATTAGTGGGTGGTGTACTTGCCGACAAGTTTGGTTTTGGCAAGATGGTCACCATTGGTATCGTGGTGATGTTCCTGGGTTACCTGTTCTTATCTATCCCGTTGGGCGGTGAGACGTTTGCGCTCTTGGTAATGTTGCTGGCTTTGCTGTTCATCAGCTTTGGTACCGGCTTGTTCAAGGGCAACTTGCAAGTAATGGTAGGTAACCTTTATGATGATCCGAAGTATGCCGACAAGCGCGATTCAGCTTTCTCCATCTTCTATATGGCTATTAACATTGGTGCTTTGTTTGCACCAACGGCAGCCGTACGCATTAAGGAGTGGGCAGAATCTGTTGGTTATGCCGAGAACGATGCTTACCATTTCTCTTTTGCCGTAGCATGTGTATCCTTGATTATTTCTATGGCTATTTATTACGGTTTCCGTTCTTCGTTCCGTCATGTGGAAGGAAATGGCACGGCAGCCAAAACAGACGATGGTCAAGCCATCGAGACCGAAGAGTTGAGCAAAAAGGATGTAAAGGATAGAGTAGTAGCACTTTTGTTGGTGTTTGCAGTGGTTATTTTCTTCTGGATGTCATTCCACCAGAACGGACTCACCTTGACTTACTTTGCTAACGAGTTTACTCAAAAGACTTCTTCTGGTGTTCAGAGCATGGCTTTCGATGTAGTGAACCTTGTGATGATTATCTTTATTGTCTATGCAGGATTCTCATTCTTCCAGTCAAAAACACAGAAAGCTAAGGGAATCTCTTTAGCTGTCATCGTGGCAGCAATCGCTGTGTTGATTTATAAGTACACACAAGTAGAGGGAGCTATTGATGTGAGTGCGCCTATCTTCCAACAGTTCAACCCATTCTATGTGGTAGCGTTGACACCAATCAGCATGGCGATCTTCGGTTCGTTGGCAGCCAAAGGCAAAGAACCTTCGGCTCCACGCAAGATAGCATACGGTATGGTGATTGCGGCATCGGCCTACACCATCATGATTGTTGGTTCACAAGGCTTGCTCACTCCTAATGAACAGGCTGTGGTTGCCGAGGCTGGAACAGCCAGCTACGCATCTGCCAACTGGTTGATTAGTACTTATTTGGTGCTGACGTTTGGTGAATTGCTGTTGAGTCCTATGGGTATCAGCTTTGTGAGCAAGGTTGCACCTCCTAAACTCAAGGGAGCCATGATGGGTGGATGGTTTGCTGCTACCGCCATTGGCAACTTGTTGGTGAGCGTCGGTGGATACCTTTGGGGTGATTTACCTGTATGGGCTGTATGGTCTGTATTCATTGGAGTCTGCTTACTCTCTGCTTTGTTCATGTTCTCTGTAATGAAGCGATTAGAGAAAGTTTGCTAAATCCTACAACGGGTGTCCCACTTTTGGGACATCCCTTAACATAAAAGGCGTTTCGAGTACGATACTCGAAACGCCTTTTATCTATTCTATCAGCTCTGCTACTCAGCGGTGTACATCCAAATGACCGCCATCATGATGAGTGCAGCAACGATGCAAAGCGAAAAGAACAATACGTTGCTCGCCATCTTCCTACGTTTCTTCCGCATCGCATGGTTGTTTTGGAACTGAGGATGTTTCCTATGGTGGTGATGATGCTCTGTGCTGTGGTGATGATGTTCTGTGCTGTGGTGATGTTCCGTCGCATGTTGGTGATGAGAGGGTTGCTGTTCTGTCATTGTCGTTGTCATTATTTTGGGTACAAAATTACATAAAAACTATGATTTATAAGCCAATAGAATGAAGAAAGTGCTTTTTCTTTGGAACTTGCGCAGCTCCCTTTTTGGATGAAATGAAAATTACCTCAACCTCCAACTGCATTTTTCACTCATTGCGTATGCAGATTTGGAGGTTGAGGTAATTGCCTCTAACAGTGTTCTAAGTTGGTGTTAGATGAGCGCAGCAGTCAGTCCTGCCATGACGATGCTCACCATGGACATGAGCTTAATGAGGATATTCAGACTTGGTCCGCTGGTGTCTTTAAATGGATCACCTACGGTATCGCCAACCACAGTAGCCTTATGGCATGCCGAACCTTTGCCACCGAAGTTGCCTTCTTCCACCATCTTCTTGGCGTTGTCCCATGCACCACCGGCATTTGCCATAAAGATGGCGAGGGTAAATCCTGCTGCCAAGCCACCTACGAGTAATCCAAGGACGCCTGCAACACCCAAAATGATTCCCACAACAATAGGAATAGCAATGGCTAAGAGTGAAGGTAGAATCATCTCGCGTTGTGCCGATTTGGTACTAATCTCTACACATCGTCCATAATCGGGTGTGGCTTTGCCTTCCAATATGCCTTTGATTTCTCTGAATTGACGTCTTACTTCATCCACCATTGCGCCAGCTGCTCTACCTACTGCACCCATGGTGAGACCACAGAACAAGTAAGCAGCCATGGCACCGATAAAGGCACCTACCAAAACGCGTGGATTCATTACGTTCACTTGGAAGAAATCCATGAAGTCAGACATGGTGGCATTCATAGGATTGAATACGTTTCCTGCCGCATTGACAAACTGATGACCATCTTCTACCATTCTAACCATGGCTATTTTTACCTCTTCTATATAGGATGCCAAAAGTGCCAAGGCGGTTAATGCAGCCGAACCAATGGCAAAGCCCTTACCAGTAGCAGCGGTGGTATTGCCCAAGGCATCGAGTGCATCGGTGCGTTCTCTCACTTCTTCGCCGAGGTTACTCATCTCAGCGTTACCACCAGCGTTATCGGCAATAGGTCCGTAAGCATCGGTAGCGAGGGTAATACCCAGTGTAGAAAGCATACCCACGGCAGCAATGCCAATGCCATAAAGTCCACGACTAATCGAACTGGCACTCATACTCATATCAAAACCGTTGGCACAGAGGTAGCTCAACATAATGGCTACTGATATGGTTACCACAGGAATGCAAGTACTAATCATTCCCGTGCCAATACCTTTGATGATAACAGTTGCAGCACCTGTTTGTGAAGAAGCTGCAATCTCTTTGGTTGGTTTGTAACTATGTGAGGTGTAATATTCGGTGGCTTGACCGATGATGACACCTGCTGCCAGACCCGTAACTACTGAAAAGCTAACGCCCAACCAGTTGGTGATGCCCAAGAAATACAAGATGAGGAAGGTTGCGATGGCAATAAGCACCGCAGCAACATTAGTACCAAGGCTCAAAGACTTCAGCAAGTCTTTCATCGTCGCTTCTTCTTTGGTACGTACCAAGAATATACCAATCAGGCTCAAGAAAATACCTACAGCAGCTATAATCATAGGTGCTACCACGGCTTTGAGCTGCATGTCACCGCTTGCCACAAAGGCTGTGGCACCTAATGCAGCCGTAGACAAGATACTTCCGCAATAACTTTCATAAAGGTCAGCACCCATACCAGCAACGTCGCCCACGTTATCGCCCACATTGTCGGCAATAGTAGCGGGATTTCGAGGGTCGTCTTCAGGAATATCTTGTTCTACCTTGCCCACCAAGTCAGCCCCTACATCGGCTGCTTTGGTGTAGATACCTCCTCCAACACGTGCAAACAGCGCTTGTGTAGAGGCACCCATACCGAAGGTCAACATTGTTGTAGTGACGGTAACCAGTGCCATGTTGCTGCCATGATAAAGATAGGTGAGGAGTATAAACCACATGGCGATGTCCAACAGACCTAAACCAACCACAACGAGTCCCATGACTGCGCCCGACCGGAAGGCTATCTGCAGACCCTGATTTAAGCTGTTGCGAGCTGCATTGGCGGTTCTACCCGATGCATAAGTGGCGGTTTTCATACCAAAGAAACCACAGAGTCCACTAAAGAAACCTCCAGTGAGGAACGCAAACGGTACCCATGGATTTTGAACTTTGAGCACGTAAGCCATAAAAGCAAACAGGATAGCTAATGCGATAAATACATACAGCACCACGGTGTACTGTTGTTTGAGGTACGCCATGGCGCCATGCCGCACGTGTTGCGCAATTTCTCGCATACGAGGTGTGCCTTCATCATACTTCATCATGCTTTGAAAGAAGTACCATGCCATGGATAGTGCAACCACGGAGGCCACTGGCACAAGCCAAAAAATAAATGGAATGTTCATAGTGTTATGTTTAAAGTTTTTATTAAGATTGTTTGCAAATATAATGAATATAATGACAGGTTGTATCATTTAGGGGGCTTTTTTTACTGAAATCTCATAGTTTTTTCATACATGAAGGTTGGTTGACGATGAAAAACTATCTTTTTTCTTTTTTCAACAACAAATTTATTTTTGGTAAAGGAATTTGTTGTTTTTGTCCTGTTATTTTACCAAAAAACGGCCATCTAAAATCTTCAAAATAGAAAAAATCAATAGGCAAACGATAGATATAATTACGCTGATTTTCACAAAATAGCTGTCTTTTCAAGTTGGAACATTAACTTAACGGGCTTGGAAACATACATTAGCGGCGTTATTCACATGTATCAACCCCATTAAAGCATGCAAATTGTTAGCTTATCTCAATGGGTTAATCGAAGAAAAAAGGGGGAAAAGGGAGTAAAAGGAGAGGCTTTGCTCGTAACATATTCAATAACAAGCGATTATGAACATCGCTCATAACTCGCGTATTTGCGACCAACTTTGCTGTTGGTTGTTTAGATGCGAGTTATGAGAGGCACTTTGTAAAGAAAATTCAGCATTTATTTTTATTCCATGCAGCGTATTATCAAGATTACATGCACAGGTTCGTGGGTGTGCATCCTGGTGAAAATATCATTCTTCAATGAAAGAGCTGTAGTTCATAGGGATAATAAAGAGGGAATCATTTTATATGGTCTGTTATGCCGTGTGCTTATGTTGATAGCCCATTGTTTTTTTAGATTCAAGCTGTACTTATTATTAAATAGAGAGGTGTCGGTTTGTCCCTATATATAAATAAGGTGAAGATAATAAAGCAAGTTTTGTCGGAATAATCTCTTTGATATATGGAAAATTGCGTATATTTGCATAGCAAATGAGGGATTAGCTTTTAAGACATATTTTATACCTATCATTATTTTTGGACATTGTTCCAGTAATTGAATATAGTTTTACGTAGTACATGATGAAAAGACTTTTATATATTTTCTTTATAGTAAGCTTTGCGGTGACTGCCCAAGGACAGAGAAGAGAGATTTCACAAGCAAGACAATGGGTGAAACGTGGAAACAATTTGGATAAAGCCGAAAAATCCATGCGCAGCTTGCTCAATGACTCAACCAACAGAAGCAATAAAAAAATATGGTTAACCCTTTTTGAAGCGGTTAGAAAACAATATGAGCAAGGAAATGAGAAGTTGTATTTGAAGCAAAAATACGATACCACACGTTTGTTTTCTTTGGCAAGAAATATGTTTGAAGATTTACAGGCATTTGATTCCATTGATGCACTACCTAATAAAAGAGGTAAAGTAGCTCCAGCCTATCGTAGCGAACATGCACAATATCTGCATCAAATCAGACCGAATCTCTTTAACGGTGGGGCTTTCTTCCTTAATAAAAAGAAATATGCTGAAGCCTATCAAATGTACAATACTTACATTCAGAGTGCTTATGAGCCATTGTTTGAAAAATACCAGTATGTAGAGAAAGATAGGCGAATGCCTGAAGCTTCGTATTGGGCTGCATTTAGTGCTTATCAATTAAAGAAGTATGATGCAACTTTGCAACATTCGCATCTCGCATTGAAGGATTCAGTGCATTATCCCTATATGCTTCAATATCTTGCCAATATCTATGAAGAGAAAAAAGATACAACCATGTATCTAAAGGTTTTGGACGAGGGATTTACCACTCATCCCAGCTTTCCATTTTTCTTCCCTCGATTGGTTGATTATTATGTAATGACGAAACAATTTGATAATGCTTTGGGTGTTATTGACCGAGCGTTGGCGGTGGACAGTACCAATCAGTTATATCAATTTGCCAAGAGTACCGTACTTTTGAATACAGGTAGGTACGATGCGTGTATTCAAATCTGTGATGATCTCATTGCTAAGAATGACAGCATGCCAGAACCCTATCTCAATGCTGGTCTTGCTTATTTCAATCAAGCTGTTCTCTTAGACCATGATACGAAGCTATCAAAGAAAAATAGAAAGCAAATTCTTGGCTATTATCATAAGGCTTTGCCCTACTTAGCGCGTTATAGGGCTTTGGCTCCAAAGATGAAAGATAAATGGGGTACACCTCTGTATACCATCTATTTGAATTTGAACATGGGTAAGGAGTTTGAAGAAATCGATCGTATTATCAATCAAAAACAAAAATAAGTCATGAATGTCACTGTCGATTTAGCCAAATTAGGGATTGAACAGCTGAGTGTCATGCAGTTGAAAGCTTCTGACAGCATTGCACAGGGTGAACGTGATGTTATCCTTCTTTCTCCAACTGGGTCGGGGAAGACTTTGGCTTATTTGTTGCCGATACTTCAAAAACTGGATGTAAGTTCAAAAGAGGTGCAAGCCGTAGTGATAGTTCCCAATAGAGAGCTTGCCATACAATCAGCAGAAGTCTTGCAACTGCTTACCAAGGCAATGAAAGGATTTGCGTGTTATGGGGGACGTCCCGCCATGGATGAACACCGACAGTTGCGACAAGTGCAGCCACAAATCGTTTTTGCTACGCCTGGAAGATTGAATGACCACTTAGACAAACGAAATATCGGAATTGAAACAATTCAATATGTCGTTATTGATGAATTTGATAAGTGTTTAGAGATGGGATTCCAAGAGGAGATGAGCAAGATACTTGAGAAGCTTACTGCCGTCAAACAGCGCATCCTTCTTTCGGCAACAGATGCCGTAGAAATTCCTCATTTCGTCAATATGAATAATGTCGACCGATTGGATTATCTCACATCAGCAACTGTCTCTCATCAGGTTCGAGTGTTTTCGGTTCATAGTCCGGACAAGGATAAGCTGCAAACACTCAAACAACTGTTGTTGTCGTTTGGAAGTCAGAGTACGATAGTGTTCACGAATTATCGGGAAAGTGCTGAGCGCATCCATGATTATTTGACATTTCAACATTTTTACTCTACTGTTTTTCATGGTGGTTTAGATCAGCAACAACGTGAAAGTTCCATCTATAAATTTTCTAATGGGTCGGTGAATATTTTGGTGAGTACGGATTTGGCTTCGCGTGGATTGGATATTCCAGATGTAGACAACATCGTTCACTATCAATTGCCAGACCAAGAAGAAAACTATGTGCACAGAACGGGGAGGACAGCTCGTTGGGAAAAAGAGGGTAGGGCGTTCCTGCTCATTGGTCCCACAGAAGAGATACCTGCATACGCTATCAGTCATACTCAAGAATATAGCATCCCTGTTACGGACAGTCAGCCCGCGTTACCCAAAATGGCAACTATATATATAGGTAAAGGGAAGAAAGATAAGATAAGCAAAATGGACGTTGTTGGGTTCTTGTGTAAGAAATGTCAACTTGCTCCTGATGAGATAGGACGTATTGATGTGAATAATTATTACGTATATGTGGCAGTCCAAAGAAATAAGTTGCAAGAAGTTCTAAAAAGGGCAAAAGGACAAAAAATTAAGGGTTTAAAAACGATTTTTGAGGCTGCAGAATAGAAAAAACGCGGAAAGTGCAAAATAATACAGTTTTTATTTTTGTCTTTCAAACTATTGTTGTAAATTAGCAACCAATTACTAATACTTGTTTAATTTTAACTTTAAAACAATGGAAAAATACAATTTTAATGCAGGTCCATCAATCCTTCCTCGCGAAGTAATTGAAAACACAGCGAAACAAATTCTTGACTTTAATGGTAGCGGACTTTCTCTGATGGAGATTAGTCACCGTTCAAAAGACTTTCAGCCAGTTGTTGACGAGGCTGTAGCTTTGATTAAAGAGTTGTTGCAGATACCAGAAGGTTATGCAGTTATCTTCTTAGGTGGTGGTGCATCATTGCAATTCCACATGATTCCTAACAACTTCTTTGTAAAGAAAGCTGCTTACCTGAACACAGGTACATGGGCTAAGAAAGCTTTGAAAGAAGCAAAATTCTTCGGAGAAGTAGTAGAAGTAGCTTCTTCTGCAGACAAGAACTATTCTTATCTTCCTAAAGGATGGAGCGTACCTGAGGATTGTGATTATTTTCACATTACTTCCAACAATACCATCTACGGTACAGAGATACGTAAAGACTTGGATGTAAAGGTGCCACTTATTGCAGATATGTCATCAGATATATTTAGTCGTCCAATTGATGTTTCTAAATATGCATGTATCTACGGTGGAGCACAGAAGAACTTGGCTATGGCTGGTGTTACATTCGTTATCGTTAAGGAAGACATGCTGGGCAAGACTGGACGTGAAATACCTACGATGTTGGATTATCGCACACACATTGAGAAGGGTTCTATGTTCAACACTCCTCCTGTTGTTCCTATCTATTCAGCACTTGAAACATTGCGCTGGATTAAGAAGAGCGGCGGTGTAGAAGCTATGGATAAGTTGGCTCACCAAAGAGCAGACTTGTTATATGCTGAGATTGACAGAAACAAACTGTTCAAGGGTACTGTTGCTAAAGAAGATCGCTCATTGATGAATATCTGCTTTGTCATGAACGAAGAATACCAAGATCTTGAAAAACCATTCTTCGAGTTTGCTACCGAACGTGGTATGGTTGGTATCAAGGGACACCGTTCTGTTGGAGGTTTCCGTGCAAGTTGCTACAACGCTATGAGTGTTGATGGTGTGAAGGCACTGATTGCTTGCATGAAAGAATTCGAAGACAAACATTAATCCATTACAAACTACAAACTAATCATGATTTACAAATAGGCTAAAATAAGAAAATTAGGTGAGCGTAATGATCCAGTTTGCTTGATACAACCTTATTTTAGCCTGTTTGTTCATCAATTCATGCGTAATCACTTCCTATTGTGGTTACGTACTTAATTAACCCATTCAATATTCTAAACAAATGAAAGTACTTATTGCTACAGAAAAACCTTTTAATGCAAAGGCAGTCGAGGCTATTAAAAAAGAGTTGGAGAGTCAGAATCATTGCGTTAAACTGTTAGAAAAATACACTTCTACCGATGAACTCAAAGATGCTGTTAAAGATGCAGAGGCGATGATTGTTCGTTCTGATAAAATTACGAAAGAAATCCTTGATGCTGCTCCAAAACTTAAAGTTGTTGTTCGTGCAGGTGCTGGTTACGATTCTATTGATACCGCTTATGCCAAAGAAAAAGGTATTGTGGTAGAAAATACTCCTGGTCAGAACTCTAATGCAGTTGCTGAATTGGTATTTGGCTTGTTGATTTATATGTGTCGTAGCTGCTTCTCAGGAAAATCAGGTTGTGAACTGAAAGGTAAGAAATTAGGTATCTTGGCTTTCGGTAACATTGGGCGTCATGTAGCTCGCATCGCTAATGGTTTTGGTATGGAGGTATATGGCTTCAGCCGTTCGCATGCAGAGAATCCTAAAAAAGAAGATGGTGTTCAGTTTGTGGCTACCAAAGAAGAGCTCTTCAAGCAGTGTGATATTGTTAGTGTACATCTTCCTGCCAATGAACATACAAAGCAAAGTGTTGGTTACGATCTTGTTAATTTGATGAAGAAGGGTGGCATTTTGGTAAATACTGCTCGCAAGGAAGTTATTAACGAACCAGAATTGTTGCGTTTAATGGGCGAGCGTGAAGATCTTAAATTTGTGACAGACATCAAGCCAGACGCTGATGCAGAATTCGCAAAGTTCGAGGGTCGTTACTTTACTACTCCTAAGAAGATGGGCGCACAAACAGCAGAAGCTAACGCTAATGCAGGAATTGCTGCCGCACAGCAAATTAATGCTTATTTCAAAGACGGTTGCACAAAATTTCAAGTTAACAAGTAAACACTATGGCAACAATTAAACCATTCAAAGGCGTTCGACCTCCAAAAGATTTAGTCGAAGAGGTTGAGTCGCGTCCTTACGATGTCTTGGATTCTGAAGAGGCAAGAGAAGAAGCTGGAGATAATGAAAAGAGTCTGTATCACATTATTAAACCAGAAATCGATTTCGAACCAGGAACTTCTGAATATGACCCACGTGTCTATGAGCAAGCAGCTAAGAACTTTAAGAAGTTCCAAGATAAAGGCTGGCTCAAGCAAGACGAACACGAAAACTACTATATCTATGCCCAAACCATGAATGGTAAGACACAGTATGGATTGGTAGTAGGTGCTTACTGTCAAGACTATCTCAATGGAGTTATTAAGAAGCATGAACTGACTCGAAGAGATAAAGAAGAAGACAGAATGAAGCACGTACGGGTATGCGATGCCAATATAGAGCCTGTTTTCTTTGCTTATCCCGACAATCAAACGCTTACAGCTTTGATAGAGCGTTATGCCTCTGAAAAGCCTGAATACGATTTCATTGCTCCTATTGACGGTTTCAGACATCAGTTCTGGGTAATCTCCGATACGAAGGATATTGAAACGATTACAGCCGAATTTAAGAAGATGCCAGCCTTGTATATTGCTGACGGTCACCATCGTTCTGCAGCTGCTGCATTGGTTGGTGTCGAAAAATCGAAAGCCAATCCTAATCATACGGGTCATGAAGAATATAACTATTTCATGGCTGTTTGCTTCCCAGCATCTCAGTTAACCATTTTAGATTATAATAGAGTGGTGAAGGATTTGAACGGAATGTCATCAGAAGAGTTCTTAAAAGCTTTGGAGAAAAACTTTGACGTCGTTGAGGAAGGAACGAAGAGTTACAAGCCACAACAGTTGCATGAATTCTCTTTGTATCTGGACGGAAAATGGTATAGCTTGAAAGCAAAACCAGGAACATACGACGACAACGATCCAATTGGTGTATTGGATGTAGATATTTCTTCTCGATTGATACTTGATGAATTACTCGGAATCAAGGATTTACGTTCAGACAAGCGTATTGATTTCGTAGGTGGCTTGCGTGGCTTGGAAGAGCTTGAGCGTCGAGTAGACAGTGGAGAAATGAAGATGGCATTGGCACTTTATCCTGTTTCTATGCAGCAGATTATGGATATTGCTGACTCAGGAAAAATTATGCCACCGAAAGCAACATGGTTTGAACCTAAACTGCGTAGTGGCTTAGTGATTCATAAACTATCTTGATGACAGATCAATATAGAACTATAACTCATCAAATGGGCGAGGGATTTTACTCCGAGAAACGGAGTAAATTCCTCGCCTTTGCACATCATGTCACGACCGAAAATGAGGTGAAGGAATTGTTGCAGACTTATAAGAAGAAATATTATGACGCTCGCCACTGCTGTTATGCGTACATGCTGGGAGCGGACAGAAGTGTTTTCCGTGCGAATGACGATGGTGAACCTTCCAGCACCGCAGGAAAACCTATCTTGGGACAAATTAATGCTCATGAATTGACTGACATCTTAATTGTTGTTGTGAGATATTTTGGCGGTACCAAATTGGGAACCAGTGGACTTATTGTCGCTTATAGAACAGCTGCTGCGGCAGCTATAGAAAATGCACAAATAGAAACGAGATATGTAGAAGATATTATCGATTACTCTTTTACCTATCCGCTGTTAAATGAAGTTATGAGAGTAGTGAAAGAGTTGGAGCCTCGAATTGTTTCTCAAGCATTCGATAATACTTGTCACATTTCCTTAGCCATACGAAAATCTCAAGCTGATGAATTGCGTCAGCGATTGCAACAATTATCTTTTCAATAACCCCTTGTGTACTTCCTGTCCTGTTGAAGTGGAGTGTTTTTCCCTTTTTGTTTTATTGAAAAACATAGAAAAGTGATTTTGAACATACAAACTAAAAACGTTGAGTAATTTTGGAGCAGTAGTCAACTCTTAGAGATTGTGTGCTAAACTCATAGAGATAAGAGACTATGAATGTGGATGATTCTAATAATTATGCTGAAGACTGTTGAAAATTGCTTGTAGATTGAGAAAATATCGAAAAAATGTGCTATCTTTGTAACGTATATATACAGTTGATTTAACAAGGATAAAGTATTTCATGCGTGAGTGTTTCGTCTTATAGAAGAACTTCAAGCATGCCAATTAAGTTATTCAATTATTGATAGTTATCTCTCTTTCGGGATGCTCAATTATTAGGAAAAGATAGTATTATGGGAATTTTTGGTCTCTTCAACAAGAAAAAGAAAGAAACCTTAGACCAAGGTTTAGAGAAGACAAAGCAAAGTGTGATAAGCAAACTTTCGCGAGCCGTTATAGGGAAATCTAAGGTAGACGATGAAGTGTTGGATAACCTTGAAGAGGTGCTTATTACCTCTGATGTCGGTGTTGATACGACTTTAAAAATTATCCAACGAATAGAAAAACGGGTAGAACGAGATAAATACGTCTCCACCTCTGAATTAAATGCCATTCTGCGTGAGGAAATTGCCACTTTGTTAGCAGAGAATCATTCCGAAGATAATGAGAGTTGGAGTCTGCCAACCGATCATCAACCTTATGTTATCCTTGTTGTTGGCGTCAATGGTGTAGGAAAAACTACAACAATAGGAAAGCTTGCTTATCAGTTTAAGCAGGCAGGAAAGAAAGTATATTTAGGAGCTGCCGACACTTATCGTGCCGCTGCGGTAGACCAAATCGTGATATGGGGTGAGCGAGTAGGAGTACCTGTCATTAAACAACAAATGGGTTCTGACCCTGCTTCGGTCGCTTTTGACACGTTGCAAAGTGCCAAAGCTAATCATGCAGACGTCGTTTTAATTGATACAGCAGGACGCTTACACAATAAAGTGGGACTGATGAACGAGCTGAAGAAAATCAAAGAGGTGATGAAAAAGGTACTGCCTCAAGCTCCAGATGAAGTGTTGTTGGTTCTTGATGGTAGCACTGGTCAGAATGCATTTGAACAAGCAAAACAGTTTTCTGCGGTAACTCAAATTACGTCTTTGGCGATTACCAAACTTGACGGTACGGCTAAGGGCGGCGTAGTGATTGGCATCAGTGACCAATTGAAAGTGCCTGTGAAGTACATTGGATTAGGGGAGCAAATGGAGGATTTGCAACTCTTTCAGCGAAAGGAATTTGTAGATAGCCTTTTTGGATAAAAATAAAAAAAGTAGTTGTTTGTTTTGAAGAAAAATCAAATTGATATTATTACCATGGGCTGCTCAAAGAATCTTGTTGACAGTGAGAAGTTGATGAGATTGTTTGAAGACAACGGCTATCGTTGCACCCATGACAGTGAGTCTCCTGATGGTGAAATTGCGGTCATTAATACTTGCGGTTTCATAGAATCGGCAAAAGAAGAGAGCATCAATACCATTTTAAGTTTTGTCGAAGCTAAGAAAGAGGGTAGACTAAAGAAACTCTTTGTGATGGGTTGTTTGAGCCAGCGATACAAAGATGAGCTGGAGAATGAAATCCCTGAGGTGGATAAATTTTATGGAAAATTCAATTATAAGCAACTCTTGTCCGATTTGGGAAAAGCGGAAATATCCTCCTGTTATGGATTGAGACATCTGACAACACCCCGCCATTATGCGTATTTAAAGATTTCAGAAGGTTGCGATCGTCAGTGCGCTTATTGTGCCATACCACTCATGACAGGTAAACATAAAAGCAGATTGAAGTCGGATATTTTAGCAGAAGTCAAGGACATGGTGGCACAAGGGGTGAAAGAATTTCAGGTCATTGCCCAAGAATTGACTTATTATGGTAGAGACATCGATGGCAAACAACATATTGCGGATTTGATTTCTGCGATTGCAAAGATAGAAGGAGTGCAATGGATTAGGCTTCATTATGCTTATCCAAACCAATTCCCGTTAGAGCTTTTAGATGTAATCAGAGAAAACAAAAAAGTTTGCAACTATCTTGATATTGCTTTACAGCATATTTCAGATGGCGTGTTATCTCGTATGCATCGCCATGTGACTAAGCAGGAAACGATCAATCTCATCAAGACCATTCGAGCAAAGGTTCCGGGCATTCATTTGCGAACAACGCTCATGGTAGGATTCCCTGGTGAGACAGAAGAAGAATTCCAAGAACTACTTGACTTCGTACGGTGGGCACGATTTGAAAGAATGGGTGCCTTTATGTATTCGGAAGAAGAAGGTACCTATGGTGCTTTACATTATCAAGATGACGTGTCGCAGACAGTGAAGCAGCAAAGACTCGATCAACTCATGGCTGTGCAACAAGAAATTAGTGCAGAAATTGAGGCAGAAAAGATAGGAAAGACAATGAAAGTAATCATTGACAGAAAAGAAAACGATTACTATATTGGACGTACGGAATATTGCTCTCCTGATGTTGATCCTGAAGTCTTAATACATTCGACGGGGAAAAACCTGGAAATTGGAGCTTTTTACCAAGTGAATATCACGGATGCAGAGGAATTTGATTTGTACGGAGAAGTTGTTGAATGAAATATCATACAATCCATGAATAACAAAGAGTTTATCGCAGAACTTGCGCAACGTTGTGGATATACACAAGAAAAAACGCAAAATTTAGTCAATGTCTTGGTAGAAGCGATGGCTTCGAACTTTGATGAAGGAGAAGCCGTATCTATCCCTTCTTTCGGTACATTTGAAATAAAAAAGCGATTGGAGCGTATCCTTGTCAACCCATCGACGGGTAAACGAATGATGGTACCGCCCAAATTGGTTCTCAATTTCCGCCCCACACCTTTAGTGAAAGAACAACTGAAGAAAGGAGGAAACTCATGATTAAATTAACAGATTTAGCAGCTGTCTTGGTTGAGAAAGCAGAACTGACAAAGCGAGAGGCAGATTTTTTCATACCTCTATTAATAGATGTACTTACAACAGGACTGAAATCGGATAAGCAAGTGAAGATTAAAGGTCTTGGAACTTTCAAGGTGACAGCAGTGAGTCCACGTGAAAGTGTGGATGTGAATACTGGAGAGCGAATCATAATTGAGGGAAGGGATAAAATATCTTTTACACCTGAAGTTGCGTTGAAAGATAGAGTGAACGTTCCATTTGAACAATTTGAGACGGTGACCATTAGTGATGATGCTGATTTCTCCGAAATAGACGAACGCTATCAAGCTAAAGAAAATACGGAAGAGCAAGAAGAGACTTCGCCTACGCAGGCTCCAATAGAAGAAGCATTGCAACCAGAGGACCAACTTCCACAACAAGAAGTAGTGACAGATAGCCTTGATGCACCTTCAAAAGAGAAGGTAAACGAACCCGAAGAAAAGCAAGTAGAGTCATTGGTTGAGCCTTCGCGGCAGTCCGAAAGTTCGGTTATCGTAGCTCCTATGACCGAAGAAAAGAAGGAAGATGCAAGTGAGAACCTTCAAAACACTTCTGATAAACAGAGTGAGGAGATACCTACATTTGCTAAAACCGATACAGGAAAGGTTGAAACGATAGAGGATGTATCCGATGAAATCGATGAGATTGGTGAAGATACGCAATATCTACGCAAAACTTTGCATCGTACTCAGCGCAATCAAAAATTATTGATTGGAGCGGTTTGCTTCTTGTTATTGCTGATGATTGGTAGCGGTTGGTATGTCGCTCAACAATTCTCACTTCGTGATCATCGCATCGAACATCTCATGGCAGAACTACTTTCAGCACAGAAAACCAATGCGAGTACGGTAAAAGAAACACCGCAAATGGATGAAAATGCCGACCAGCAGGATAATAATACAATAGAACAAACGAACCAAACGGACGAAAGTGACGACGCCGCTGCAACACAGCAGCACGAGGATGCTGCTCCTGTGAGTAAGGAAACTTCATCTTTAGCACAGCAACAAGCTACAACTCGTTCAGCAAACCGAGCCACTTCTGCAGAAAAAACACAAGAGACACAAACGAAAAATCGCCAATATGCTTCAAAATATGATGCAGATCCTCGCATTAGAACGGGTGCTTACGCCATCATCGGCATTGCTCAAACAGTGACGGTTCGCCCCGGACAGACTTTAAGCTCCATCAGTAGAGCTTATCTTGGCCCTGGAATGGAGTGCTATATGGAAGCAGTGAACGATAAAGCGGAATTGAAAGCTGGTGATAAGGTGAAGATTCCTGCACTTAAGTTAAAGAAGAAAATGAAATAAAACAGTAAAATACCTAATGATGAAGAATTAGTCATTATCCCTTTTAGGCTGGTTCTATAAATTAGCTTTGTTAGATTTTGGACTTATTTTTGAGCCAAAAAGAATCCAAAAGGTAACAAAACGTATTTCGTAAAATTTACTCGCAATAATACGGTGGTAATTTATAGAACCAGCCTTTACTTATTTCTTGTTTTTTAATTTGTTTGAGGGGCTGCACAAAGAAACAAGTTGTCAGCTTTGAAAATCTGCTCCCTAATAAATTTGGTGCTCGTTCTTTGTAGCATAAAAAAGACAGAGAATATAATTTGTAGGGTGCTTCTTTGGCAATGTTAGTACCACCGAAGAAGATTGATGATCAACAAGCAGGATGGGAAAGTCATTCGGTGATGTCTGCTGGAGTGTACAGAAGAGGGACGGAAGGCTCGTTTAAGCTGAAAAAAGACCATATAAAAAAAGTAGAATTTAGACATTTTGAAATGTTCTAAATTCTACAGATATTCATTTTATTTTGTTTCAATTTCTTCCTTCATATCAATGAACTCCTTTTTTGCGTCATAAAATTCATATTGCAAAAAAGCGAGTTTTTGTGAAGGAACAATGTTCACACCCAGTCCATATTTTATCTGCCATTTTCTTTTCAAGGAGATAATTCCTTGATTGATGTAAGCAGCCACGTATGGATGGACGTGTAGATAGAATCGCTTAATTCCTATCTTGTTAACCAGTTTGTCAATTTTATCCTCAAGCCGATCGGTGAAGAGTATGCTTGAACGAATTTTACCAGTGCCGTTACAGGTTGGACACGTCTCGTCAACACTCACATCCATGACCGGTCGCACACGCTGTCGAGTGATTTGCATCAACCCAAATTTGCTTAAAGGGAGTATGTTATGTCGTGCACGGTCATTCTGCATGTTCTTACACATCCGCTCATAGAGCAATTGTCTGTCCTCTGCAAGGTGCATATCAATAAAGTCAACCACGATGATACCACCCATATCGCGAAGACGTAACTGTCGTGCCAGTTCATCGGCAGCACCTAAGTTCACTTCCAAAGCGTTGGCTTCTTGTCCATTTTCGTTGCGTGTTCGGTTTCCACTATTTACATCTACAACGTGCAAAGCTTCTGTATGTTCAATGATGAGGTAAGCGCCATGCTTGTAGTTGATAGTCTTTCCAAAACTTGACTTAATTTGTTTTGTGATGTTGAAATTATCAAAAAAAGGAACACTTCCAGTATATTTCTTGACAATTCCAGCCTTATTGGGTGCTATGAGTGAGACATAATCACTGACTTGTCGGTAAGCTTCGTCATTGTTTACATAGATGTTCTCGAAATCAGGACTAAAAATATCTCTTAAAAGAGCGATAGCTCGAACAGCCTCTTCATACACTAATTGAGGTCTGTTCTGTGTTTTTTGAACTTTGACAATGGCGTTTTGCCAACGCTTTGTCAAGACTTTCATTTCACCCTCTAATTCAGCAATCCTTTGACCTTCTGCAACAGTTCTAACAATGACACCGCAGTTTTTGGGGCGTATTGTTTGAACGAGTTGTTTCAGTCTGGCACGTTCTTCTCCTTTTTTTATTTTCGACGATACTGATACCTTGTCTCCAAAGGGGATAAGTACCAAGAAACGTCCAGCAAACGATAGCTCTCCCGTGAGTCGAGGTCCTTTAGTAGAAATAGGCTCTTTCACTATTTGTACTAAAACTTCTTGACCTACAGTGAGTGTAGACTGTACACTGCCGTCCTTCTTTAAGTCAGGAAGGTGCGAGGCTTTAGCGAATGGATAGAGTTTTTTTCGGTCACTCTGTACTTGTTTTAAGTACTTGGTGTAAGAATTAAATTGGCTTCCTAAGTCAAGATAGTGAAGAAAAGCGTCACGTTCGTAGCCTACATCTACAAAGCAGGCATTCAAGCCTGGCATTAATTTCTTTACCTTTGCGATGTAAACATTACCCACAGAGAAAGAAGCTGATCGAGGTTCGTTCTGATATTCTACCAGTCGTTTGTCCTCTAACAAGGCAGTCGATATGTCTTTCTCTTGGACATCTATAACAACTTCGCTGGTCATTTCTCTTCTTTACTTTACTTAGTTACATTAAAAAGGGCGGGTCAATCAAAATCCACGATAGGACTCTTTGACACGCCCCACTGTCAGTTTAGACGTTTTAGCAGGATTATTTGCTCTTATGTCTATTCTTTCTTAGTCTTTTTTTACGCTTATGCGTTGCCATTTTGTGGCCCTTCTTTTTCTTACCGTTTGGCATAATGTTAAATGTTTAAATTGTTCTATTTATATTACTATAATATTTGTCCATTAAATGAATGTGGGCGATAACGTAAAATGCTGGAGATGAGACCAATGATTTAGTCTATCTAAAGTCTTAGTTAGACTCTTTCATCGCATTCACAAAACTCTTTGAAGGCTTAAAGCTTGGCAAGTTGTGAGCGTCAATCGTTATCGTTGTGTTCTTTTGTATATTCCTTGCTGTTTTAGCTGCTCTGTGTTTAATAATAAAACTACCAAAACCTCTTAGATAAACATTTTCCTTTTTTTCAAGAAGGCTTTCCTTCACTTTGCTCATAAAGCTTTCTACAACCACTGCAACCTCTTTCTTTTGCAATCCTGTAGAAGCGGCAATTTCATTAATAATATCTGCTTTTGTCATTTTACCAACGTGTTATTTTGTTGCTTGTTATTACTTTAGTTTTCTTTTTGAACTGCAAATATAGTGGTTTTTTGCCTTATACGAAAATATATTAAGTTATTTTTGCCAAAAGTGCCTATAATCAGCACATAAGCGCTCTTGTATTCAGATGCTTATAAGAGAGGGGAGAGATTTCAATGCTGCTCAATCTTCAATTGATTTCAAAGAGCTATTGGCATCGACAAATAAATGCTGAATTTTCTTTACAAAGTGCCTCTCATAACTCGCGTGTAAACAATCAACAGCAAAGTTGGTCGCAAATACGCGAATTATGAGCGATGTTCATAACAGACTGTTATTAAATATGTTATGAGTAAATGCTCTCTTTTCGTTCGCATTTTTGCCCTTTCTTGGCGACTAAAGCATTGAGATAAGCTAACAATTTGCATGCTTTAATGCTGCTGAAGCATGTGAATAATGTCCCTACTACGTGTTTCCAAGCCCGTAAAGTCAATGTTCTAACTTTTAGAGACGACTATTTTGTTAAAATCAACCCATTTTTGTCTGTCGTTTGCCTATTAAATTTTTCTATTTTGAAGTATTGCTGTCCGGTAAAACTCAAAAGAGCATAAATATCCTCCCCGAAGCCCAGTAAAATTGGACTTCGGGGTTTATT
>NZ_QFFX01000043.1:0-25424 GCF_023522295.1 Prevotella sp. TCVGH
TGATGCAAAGATAACAAATACCTATGAAATTATGTGCATGAGGAGAGAGGGATGCAACTGGGTTTTACGACTGACCCAAAAGAAGTTGGTTATCGTATTCGATCAGCTGATCGGATAAGTTTTTCGTCTTGTATAACGCCTCTGCGTGCCAAAACTAAAGCAATGATAGCTACTAAAGGCAAGCAAGCAGCGAACTGGAGATGAAACGTGAATGATTTTCCAAAACCATTGAGAATGCTAAAAGCAAAGTAAGCATACCAAGCCAAAGAAAAAACAATGCTCCACGAGCACAGCTTTGCCTGTAACATTCTACGATGATAGGTAAAGATGGCGATTATCTCTAAAACAACAGAAACAGCTAAAAAGGCAAATAATGGCCAATTACTGAATTGCACACCACTGCCCGGAACAACGGTACCGAGATTCCATAGTACGGTAGGTGTACCCATTCCTATGGGCTCTAATATTCCTATGGGCATGCACAGGCATGTAATAGAGAGGATTATCGCTAAAACTAAGAATAACGTCTGTTTGCGCTGAATCATAATTATTCTTCGTTTTTATCTTGCGATGGATCACGATAATAAGTATTATCCTCTATGAATTCTTGTGTTGCTAACAAAGTAGGCTTTGGCAACTTCTCGTAATAACGCGAAATTTCTATTTGCTCACGATTTTCAAATACTTCTTCCAAAGAATCGTTGTACGATGCAAATTCTGCTAATTTTTTATTCAAATCTTGCTTAATCTGTGCGGCAATTTGATTGGAACGCTTGCCAATGATAGCCACACTTTCATAAATATTACCCGTTTTATCACAGAGATCCATAATGTTTCTCGTTGTGGTGTTCGTAGGGGCTTTTGACTTTTTGTAATCCATATCTTTAATCTTTTATCGTTGAGTATTCATCCTGAAATTAGACGAACTACTCTTCACCTTATTTTATTATAATTTATTTCTCAAAACAAGTTATCAATTGGGCTGTTACCTCTCCACAGATATGATGTCTCCTGATGAGTAACAGGCTCAGCAGAGCGAGTAAACTGTTTACATCTTCGAATATATTTCTCTGCGGTAGAGCGTTCTTTGGAGTCAGGATATTCGTTGATAAAACCGTAACATTCGTCTTCAGCATCCTGATAACGTTCCAATCGTTTCGATTCAACACTCTGTTCTGCTAACTCAAACTTACTCTTCATGATGAGTACAGCGAAATTTTCGCGCATCGAAGAGTAGGGATAGTCTTTCAAAGCGTTCTCTGCGGTAATGATACAAGCTTCATAGTTATTTCCTCCACTGGTACAGTTACCGAAGTAAGAACCCAAATCGTAATAGAGTTGTGCTGAATATAGTTCCTTTTTCACTAATTTATCTTGCAACTCGAACAATCTCTTTTGTGCTTGATTCTTTAGATGCGCTTCTGGAAACAAATCTAAAAATTCCTGAAACGCTGCAATGGCAGAAACGGTTTGCGATTGATCCAAACGAGGTTCTGGTGTACTCATGTAAAGACTTTCACCAATATAATAGCTCGCAAGCTCTGCATATTGTCCTTTGGGATAACTTTGCATGTAGCGCTTGAAAGCTTGGGAAGCACTCTCATAATCACCAGTTTTGTATTGAGCCATTGCTAACATGTAAAGACTTTCTTGTGCATGGTCCGTCCCTTTCTGAACAACAATGAGGTCGTTCAATAGTGTGATAGCCCTGGTATATTTACCATTGACGAAGCACTCTTTAGCATATTCATACCGATAATTGGTGTCTGACGATTTGTAGACAGCATTAAATTCGTTTGCACAATTCGTAAAGAACAGAACAATGCTTATAGCGATGAAAAATACTTTCTTCATTAATCAATTCTTTGAAGTGCAAAAGTACATATTATTCAACGATTAACAAAGCAAACAGGGTAATTTTTCTCAATAAATTAGTGTTTATTACAGAATTTCTATGTTTTATTTTGTACTTTTGCACAGAAGTCACCTTCTCGTTATGGTTATCGCCACAAATTCATCAACGGCTCTCTTTTCAAAGATTCGGGAGCTATCAACCGTATTTCAAAGGACGACTCTACCGATTTATAAATAACTATCTTTTCAGGATGAACTTTAAGCTCACATCAAAATATCAACCCACAGGTGACCAGCCACAAGCTATTCAACAGCTCACAGACGGTGTAAGGCGAGGCGACCCAGCCCAAGTCTTGTTGGGTGTGACTGGCTCTGGAAAGACTTTTACTGTTGCTAATGTCATTCAAAATATTCAAAAACCAACGCTTATTTTGAGTCATAATAAAACGTTGGCAGCCCAACTTTATGAAGAAATGAAAGGTTTCTTCCCCGAGAATGCGGTTGAGTATTACGTTTCCTACTATGATTATTATCAACCAGAGGCCTATCTTCCGTCATCCGATCTTTATATAGAAAAAGATTTATCTATCAATGACGAAATTGACAGACTGCGATTAAGTGCTGTAAGCGCATTGTTATCTGGACGGAGTGATGTTGTTGTTGTGTCTTCTGTTTCATGTATTTATGGAATGGGTGGACCTTCTGCCATGACTAATAGTATTATCAGTATTCAGAAGGGGCAACACATTGATAGAAATGATTTTCTTAGAAAGTTAGTTGAAGCATTGTATGTAAGAAATGATATTGACTTACAACGTGGAAACTTTCGTGTTAAGGGTGACACTGTTGATATCGCTATGGCATATTCTAACAATGTGCTTCGTATCACATGGTGGGATGATGAGATAGAAACCATTGAGGAAGTTGACAGTACTACTTTTCATCAATTAGAATCTTTCGAAGAGTATCACATCTACCCTGCCAACCTTTTTGTCACATCCAAAGAACAAACAGAACGAGCAATCCATGAAATTCAAAACGATTTGGTCAAACAGATTGATTATTTTGAAGAGATAGGCGACCAACTCAAAGCACAAAGAATTAAGGAGCGTGTGGAATACGATATGGAAATGATTAAAGAACTTGGCTATTGTAGCGGCATAGAAAACTATTCACGTTACTTTGATGGTCGCCAAGCAGGTGAACGCCCTTACTGTTTGTTGGACTTTTTCCCAAAAGATTACTTGATGGTTATTGACGAGAGTCATGTAAGTGTTCCACAAATTAGTGCCATGTATGGTGGAGATCGAGCTCGCAAACGCAATTTGGTAGAGTATGGATTTCGCCTTCCTGCCGCTTTTGACAACCGTCCTCTGCGATTTGAAGAGTTTCAAGACATGTTGCACCAAGTCATCTATGTATCCGCAACGCCAGCAGATTATGAATTACAGGAAGCAGAAGGTGTTGTTGTGGAGCAACTGATACGCCCTACAGGACTTCTTGATCCAGAGATTGATGTCCGACCCAGTGAAAATCAAATTGATGATTTATTAGATGAGATTCTTCAAAGAACAGAGCGAGGTGAACGAGTATTGGTAACAACCCTCACCAAACGTATGGCAGAAGAGTTAACGGAATATCTACTAAACCATGATGTCAGAGCAAACTACATTCACAGTGATATTGGTACGTTAGAACGTGTCAAGATTATGAATGATTTAAGAGCAGGGATGTTCGATGTTCTTGTAGGTGTGAATCTGCTGCGCGAAGGCTTAGATCTGCCAGAAGTCTCATTAGTTGCCATTCTTGATGCAGACAAGGAGGGCTTTTTAAGAAGCCACCGAAGTCTGACGCAAACGGCAGGAAGGGCTGCACGCAACATCCATGGCAAAGTGATTATGTACGCTGATACCATTACAGACAGTATGCGTAAGACGATAGATGAAACCGCTCGCAGGCGTTCCATCCAATTAAAATACAACGAGGAGCATCACATTACGCCTACACAAATTGTTAAGGACATCAAAAATGCGTTACCAACCGCCAAAGAGAAGATGAAAGAAAAGCGTTACTCCACTGTTGCTGCCCAACAAGCGTATATGGAGCCTCTCGGAGGAGCATTTGCCGCTGACCCCATTGTACAGCAAATGACACATGAACAATTGGAAAAGAGTATTGCTGATACCACTGCAATGATGAAACAGGCTGCCAAAGACCTTGACTTTCTGCAAGCAGCACAATACAGAGATGAAATTATCAGACTTCAAACCTTGCTGGAACAAAAGTAATCATAACGTTCAGTGACTTGCGTATCTTTCACGGTAAACTTTGTAAAATGCCTGCATATTCAACGGTCTTATTTCGTTAATCTTCCAAAATTGCGTGGGCGTTTCACAGATTTTGTCTAAATTTGTAAACTCATTCAACAATCTTGATGATGAAAAAAAACATACTCGTTCTCCTGTTATGGATTCCTCTATTCGTTCAGGCTCAAGCTGTGCTGACACCTGAACAAAGGTTAGAAAAGGCAAAGCAAGAAGCTAAAGCGGCTAAACAGGCTGTGAAGGAAGCTAAGAAAGCAGCACGAAAAGCTGTCAAATTAGCCAAGAAACAGCAGAAGAAACATGATTTACAACCAGCAGAACAAAAGACAATTGGGGCTGATACAATCTCTTTAACTAATTCATCCGAATGGATTGTTCCACAAAGTGTTACCTCCAAGCAACCTTCTCACAAGAATCAAGACGATAAAGCCTTTGAGAATTCATCAAAAGAAACTGATTATCTTGCAGGAGCAGTACCTCAGAATCCTCAAGGAAAAGTGGTTTTTACTCTTCAATTAGACGTTCCTCAAAAGTCTGCGAATGAGATCTACAACACCGTCTACCAATATATGAATGAACTCACCAAAGAGAAGAAGCAGATCAATAGTCGTGTAGTCTTAGTCAATCCTAAACAATATGTCATTGTAGCACGGTGTTGTGAATGGTTAGAGTTTAGCAATTCCTTCCTTTCTTTAGACCGTACCGAGTTTTATTATATGCTCACAGCGAAATGTACAGAGCAACATCTTGAACTAACTCTCAGTCATATTCATTATGATTACGAGAAAAATCGCCCTACTCACCTCAAAATAAGTGCAGAAGATTGGATTACAGATGAAATTGCTCTCAACAAACAGAAGAACCGCCTACTACGACTTTCTGGAAAGTTCCGCAAGCACACCATTGATAGAAAGAATGAAATTTTCGGTCAACTGACAGAATTACTCTAATGATTGTTACTATTCGCTTTCACCGTTCAATCATAGTTAACGTCCAAAGAACGATAGATTTGAGTTTTATACGATAAAATATTACAACTTATATGAGTGCAAAATATCTAAGACGATTCAGAGGAAATGGCGATAAGCCTCGTGATCTTTTCTTCTGGATTCGCAACATCCTCAACATCATCTTTATGGTTGGTGCTGTAGTTGGTGTTATTTTCTATTTCTTTACCGAGCAAGAAACGCTTGGTATCATCATTATTCTTACTGCTATGTTCTTCAAAATGGCAGAATGTAGTCTACGCATATTTCATTCATGACACGTTTTTTATTCTCAATCGCCCTTCTCATAATGTCCCTACACGTCACTGCTCAAATTGACAGCTATAACCAAATGGATGTCGATGGCAATATTACGCAGATGAATGACCAGCGACGTAACAACGCTAAAGACTCAACCAGTCAAGACAAAGAAATACCGAAAGGGCTCAAAGTATGGACTGTAGACAACCGTTTTGGAGATATTCGTCAGGCAATACCCGATACGTTGATGCACATGTACCCTAACAGTATCTTTACTTCTGGTTTGCGAGGAGAATATAATACAACGGGAAATTTAGGCGCACCCCGTATCAGTAGATTGTTTGTAGATCGGTTAAGAGACGATGAACAGTTTATTTTCACACAGCCTTACGATTATTTTATCGTAGCGCCTGACGATTACCACTTCACCAACACCCTCTCTCCTATTACCAGTTTGACTTACAATACTGCTGGAGATCGAACCAATGGGGAAGATCACTTGACCGCAAAATTTGCTATTAATGCTGGAAAGAAGATTGGTGTAGGGTTCAAGTTCGATTATCTCTATGGTCGAGGATTCTTTGCAAACCAAGCTTCTTCTCATTTCAATTATTCTCTTCATGGCTCTTATTTAGGTGAGCGATATCAAGCACACCTGTTATTTTCAACGAATCACCAAAAGAATACGGAAAACGGTGGCATCACAGATGATAAATATATCACAAATCCTGAGAGCTTTGATGATAATTATCAAACATCAGAAATACCCACTGTGTTACAACAAAACTGGAATAGAAATGACCATCACCATGTTTTCTTAACCCATAGATATAATGTGGGATTCAATCGGAAAGTGCCAATGACGCCAGACGAGATTAAAGCAAAGAAGTTTGCACTAAAGGCTAAGAAAGAGAATGATGCCAACAAGAAAACAAAAGAAGCACTTCGCAAAGCCAAAAAAGAAGGTAGAAAATTGGACCCTAAGGCATTGGAAGATGAAAAGGCAACAGCAGGAAGACCTGATGATGCTGTCATTGCGGGAGTAGAACCCTCTACAACGCATGCGACAGACAGCTCTCGTATTCAAGTTAATGGGCAGCATGCAGCCGACAGTTTGTTGGCAAAAACGAAACAAGCAAAGGAAGATACTTCATGGTTCAAGAACGAGTATGTCCCAGTAACCAGCTTTATTCATACACTGAAGTTTGATGATTATAAGAGAATTTACCAAGCTTATCAAACTCCAGACAATTTCTACGCCAACAATTATCGACTCATAGGACCTTTCACTGGCGATTCTATCTACGATGACACGAAGCATTATCGTGTCAACAACACTTTCGCCATTTCTTTACTCGAAGGGTTCAACAAGTGGGCAAAATCGGGTTTGAAAGCTTTTGTCAGTCATGAACTTCGATATTTCTCCTTACCTGATAGTGCTGGAACGAGTACATACAACGAAAATTCCGTATATGTAGGAGGACAATTGAGCAAGCGACAAGGCAAAACGCTGCATTATTCTGTCACTGGTGAAGTTGGAGTAGCGGGTAAAGACGCCGGGAAAATAGATATAGAAGCGCAAACCGATTTGAATTTCAAGCTCTTTGGAGACACCTTGCGCTTAGCTGCTCAAGGCTTTTTCAGACGTTACGAGCCTACCTTCTACTATCGGCATTATCATGGACGGCACTTTAGATGGGACAATGAAGATTTAGGTTCCATTACTCACACAAGGATAGAAGGGTTGCTCAAATACGAAAAAACAAATACCACGCTACGGGTGGCGGTCGATGAACTCACCAATTACACTTATTTAGCACAAGCTTATCAAGTCAATGAGAAATACCAAAGAACAGGTACACAGGTTGGTGTTCGCCAAAGTAGTACTCCTATCAATGTCCTAACGCTGTCGTTGGGGCAAGACGTTGCATGGGGACCGCTCCACTGGGAGTCTGTTGTGACGTTTCAAAATGCTTCCGTACAGAGTGCCATACCGCTACCTAAGTTAAATGTGTACTCCAATCTTTACTTCAAATTCAAGATTGCTAAGGTGTTAAGTTGTCATACAGGTGCCGATGTTCGTTATTTCACGAAATACGAAGCACCCGACTACAGCCCTGCATTAGGACAGTTTGTGGTACAAGAGAATACGGAACGAACGATATTGGGAAACTACCCTATCGTTAATGTCTATGCGAATTTCCACTTAAAGCAAACCCGATTCTTCGTCATGTACAGTCATGTGAACCAAGATAGCGGCACTCGCAACAGTTTTTTAGTGCCTCACTACCCCATCAATGGCCGCATTCTTAGATTCGGAGTAAGCTGGAACTTTTTTAATTAAGGAGAATAGTACACCTTCTAAAACAAGATTACGAAATCATTAAACCAACGGTTAACAATATTCCATAGATAAAAATATTTCTTGCTGTTTCGCCTAAAATGAGGTTAAGCGCTTTTCCTTGTCGTATTCTACACATCCTGCGATAGGTCAACGTATGCAGGAGCGCATAGAATAGCGGTAAGACAAAAGCCCACACATGACCGTGGAACAAAAAGACCAGTCCTATCATACAGGCAACCCACCCAAGCATGAGATAAGCCGTTCTTGACAAAGAGGCACCCATCATCACCACCATTGTCATTTTATGGGCACGCCGATCATTCTCTATATCACGATAGTTATTAACAATAAGTAATGTGTCAATAACCAAGCCACATGCTATCGAACTCAGAAACACCTGCCACGTGATGTGTGCTGCATAGGAAGGAACGGCTAAATAATAGGTGACACAAACGGGAATGATACCAAAAAATACCAATACCAAAATATCTCCCATTCCCAAATAAGATAAATGGGTGGTATATAAGAAACAGAAAACCACGCATACGGCTCCCACCAAGAGCATTTCCATACCTCCATAATAGATAAGAGGTAAACCGACAATACAAGCCAAAAGCGTTGTCAACCCAATACCAACACGCATGGTAGCGGGTAAAATCCAACCTTGTGCGCAGGCACGTCGCGGTCCTAACCGAGTCTCGTCATCGTTTCCACGCACGAAGTCCAAATAATCATTGATAAAATTGGCATCTATTTGCATGACAAACGCAAAGAGGAAACATAAAACAACGGGTGTTATACGGATTATTCCTTGCATATTCAAGATTGCCCACGCAGTGCCTATCATCACAGGAACTGCCGCCCCAGTCAATGTTTTGGGACGTGCTGCCAAGAACCAAGCCTTCGCAGAATTACATCGTACAGTAGAAGTTTGCATCATCAAGTTTTTATTTTATAACAACGGAGACACTCAGATATATGCGAATGTACATATAGCAGCAGACACACACGGTTGTACAACGACCTTGCAGCATGTGTCTTCGGCTTACTTACCTATACAGAGATACACGGAGACAACCGAATAATGAACATTTCTTTGTCATTCCGTGCCTTTCCGTTGTTTTGCTATTGCAAAAATAAACATTTTTTCTTACATTTGCAACAAATAACACCCCACATGATAGATAGCAACGTAAGTCTCGATTTGATGACCTTCATCGAGCAAAATATCCTTCCAAAATACAATGAATTCGGTGCTTCGCATGGGCTTGCCCATGTCCAGCAAGTCATCAAAAACAGTATGGAATTGGCTCGTAAGATAGGAGCCGATGTCAATATGGCGTACACCGTGGCAGCTTATCATGACATTGGTATGTCGGGTCCACGTGCTATACATCATCTCACAGGAGGAAAAATCTTAGCTTCGGATGCACGGTTGAAACGCTGGTTCTCGCCCGAACAGATACGAATCATGCGCGAAGCGGTGGAAGACCATCGTGCCAGTGCTTCCCATTCACCACGAAGTATGTACGGAAAGATTGTTGCCGAAGCAGATAGAGACTTACAACCCGAGCATGTGTTTCAACGTACAGTTCAGTTTGGATTGGAACAAAATCCTGAAAAAAGCCGACAAGAACACTGGCAACGCTTTCAACAACATATAGAAGCCAAATACGGTAATACAGGTTATATCAAATTGTGGATTGCCAATTCGCCCAATCATCAATACCTAAAGAATATCCGTCTCATCTTAGAAGACAAGGAAGAACTCCGAAAACAATTTGATTACTTTTTTGATAAGGAAAAGAACGGGAAATAAATCCCATTGACTTTGTTACACTGAAGCAAAGAAATAAAAGGCTTGAAACATACGGACAAGGAGCTTGAAGCAAAGAAATAATAATCTTATCTCAACAACTTGTCTTACAAACGCTTATGATTACTCGGTATTTCGATAAAGCGGGGGAGTCATGAGGATATCACTCTCGGTTTCTCCGCCATGTTTATTCCTTTGTCAACTCACCCTTTTGGCTTTGTGCTTCATCGTGTTTGGATTTAGATTTTGTGACTAACCACACCCCACTAAACACCATGACGATAGCCAATGCGTGTGTCCACTTAAAAATACCGATACCCGTAGCCACCGTAACGATGACAGCGACGATAGGTTGCACATAATTGTAGGTGCTGACAACCGTTGGACGAAGTACTTTTTGTGCAGATATAATGAGGATGTATCCCACAAAAGTGCCAAAGAATACCACATAAGCCGTTTCCATCCATGTTGTTACTGTGATGCTTTGCCACGGTAGTTCTGCCACTTGACGAAAAGAAAATGGCCAAATGAGACAGGTTGCCCACAGGAACATCCATTTGTTCACCGTAAACACAGAGTATCTTTTCACCAACTTATTGAACACGGACAAATAGAAAGCATAAGACAGTTGAGCCCCTAACACCAATAAATCGCCACGGATATCCCCCACCTTTGCGTTGGCTGCCGACATACTCGTGAGTATGAGAATGAGTGCTCCACAACAACCCACAAACACGCCCATCGCCTTTTTACTCGTTATCGGCTCTTTCAAGATGAGTGCCGCCAATAACATGGCAAATATAGGCATCGAAGTTGTGACGATGCTTGCATTGATAGGAGACGTGAGACTTAGACCGATGGTGAAACAACATTGGTTACAAACCAAGCCAAAAACAGCTGCTCCTATAAACCAGAAAATATCATGGAGAGGAACCTTTTCTTTTTTGACAAAGAAAGACGTCATCCAAAACAGGATGGCTCCTCCCAACACACGGAATGACACCATGGCCACACCTGTGATACCATTGGACATGGCATCTTTACCAATGGGTGCCATTAGTCCCCATATAGCGCAGGCGGTGAACATACTGAGGTGCGCCAAAAGAGGAACTTTATTGGAGCAATGGGTGTGCTTTTTATCTCTATATTGAAGATTTAGAAACTTATTCATCTACAGTTGATTAAGATAATGAGCCCCTATATGATAAAGCGAAGGGTTCTATACACATAAAAAAGTAAGTTTTAGGGAATAACCTTAAAGCGTATTCTGTACGTTTTTAGATGTTCATCCCAATTGGTTCCCAACAACTCAAATTTGCCAATTTGACGGGTGGAACGAACATGTTTGCCTATACAGGGACAAATATCATAATCTCCGATTCGGCAAATCCTGATTAAATCGGGCGCATTGGCAGGCAAACGGTCTAAACTGACACCTTCAGGAAGATGTTGTCTGTCCACCTCTTCAAAGGTGATGGACAAGTCTTGCTGTATCAACTCATTCATACGAGTTTCTATCTCCTTTTCGGCATGTCTGTCAGGTTTGCTCTCCAACCGAAAAGTCATCTTGCTTTTCTTTCGCTCAATATGGGCATTGTCTGAACGTTTACATCCAAACTTGCGCATCATGAGCTGGTTGAGTAGATGCTCAGCCGTATGAGCTGGAGGAAAAGATACTTCTCTTTCTAACAAAATAAACGTGATTTAATATTGTAGACAAAGTTACACATAATATCTAACTTGGCAAAATATGTAAACAATCGTTCTACAAAAAAAGTTCCAGTTCTTTCATTGAAGAATGCTATTTTTACGATAAGAAAACACAAAATAATGACTTATGTAATAAGGTTAGCGCATTGTAGGAGTGGATAATAAATGCTGAATTTTCTTTACAAAGTGCCTCTCATAACTCACGTATTTACAGCCAACGTCATTGTTGGTCGCAAATACGCTGAAAATGAGCGAGGTTTATAATATATTGATATTAAGAGCATTACACTAAAGTACCCTCTTTTCTTTCCAATTTTTACCCTTTCTTGGCGGTTAAAGCATTGAGATAAGCTCGCAATTTGCATGCTTTAATGCCGCTGAAGCATGTGAATAACGCCTCTAATACATGTTTCCAAGCGTGATAATTCAATGTTCTAACGCCAAATGACGTTTTATTTGTTAAAATCAGCCCATTTTTGCTGGCCGTTTGCCTATTGAAATTTTCTATTTTGGAAATTTTCAATGGTCGTTTTTTGGTAAAAGTTCAGGACAAAAACCATGTTTAGACTGTGCTTTCGTTTGGTTCAGGTTGAACTTCATTCCAAACTAAATTGGGGAGTCGTTGCCATGTTTTAGTTGGGACGCCCGACTCGTTCGTCCGTTCAAAAACCTATAAGCTGAATAGAAGGCTGGTTCTATAAATTACCACCGCATATAGTCATTAAAATTTTATGAAATACGTTTTGTTATCTTTTGGCTTCTTTTTGGTTCAAAATGTAAGTTCGTTCAGTCGTGTAGCTCGCTACACTCCTTCACTCTCTTGCATTTTGACCTCAAAAATAAGCTCAAAATCTACCAAAGCTAATTTATAGAACCAGCCTGAAGAGAAAACTTTTCTCACAGGTTATTACGCAAAAGAGAAGCTTATCAAACTGTGTGATAAACTTCTCTTTTTGGGTTCGTAACTATTGATGAGACAACTATTCTAAAAGCGATAACCTAAGGTGAGCAGCAGCTGGTGACGCTTGTTGCTGACCTTTACAGGATTTGCATAGTTGTCAATTTTATCCATTTGCAACGATTTCGTTGCCGTATTTATATAATAATAGTCTCCATAAGTATCCATGAAAGGATGGAAGTCCCCATTTTGAGCACTATACTGGTATGCCATATCAATGTTAAAATTCTTCATTTGATAGCCTACACCCAACGTGAAACGGTTTGTCGAATCCCAATTGACATAATCAGTAGCTGTGCTATAATTAGAGCCATACGAATCTACTGTGCCATCTTTGAAGGCATTTGTTTGATACATGGGTGATATATAATTATATCCTGCACGCAAGGCCAGATTAGTGACAGGTCTAAATTCAGCACCTAATTTTATTGTAGAGACACCCTTTAACGTCTGCTTCGTATGCTCATTCATGTTAGTATCGTCACTACTGTTTTCATAATAGGAATCCGTGTACCAGTCGTACCCACCGCCTTCGTTAACACGTGTATTCATACTTCCATAATCGGCATAATTATAACTTGCCCCCAAAGCCAAATAATTACCAACTGTATGACCAAGACTGATACCGAAGTTCCATGGTGTATCAATCTTAAAGCTATAAGATTCGTTCGTTGTTCCACCGGAATAACCATGCTGCATAGATTGTGAAGCTCTAAGATTGTGCCTTATATAAGCTCTCGTGTTGATAGTCAACCTATACAATGTAGGAGAAGCCACAGACAAACCAATACGGAAAGGACTATTCTCAATAGGCAAGAAGATAGCACCTAATTTGAAATCTCCCCCCAAACCTGTAATGGTTTTTTCGTCATGAACCATCAAGGCAGTCAGTGGTTTGTTGGATATATCCACCAAATCCTCGACATACTCGCCAGTTCCTGTATAATGTACATCATGAAAACCAATGGTTCCACCCAAATAGAAACGGGAACTAATGGCTCCACTCACACTTACATCGTAAGTACCAATGTAGCCTGTATGCGCTCGTTGCATATCATAGCCTGTGGCTGTACTATAAGATACGGCGTTGTTATGATCCACCATTAGGTTGTTATAGTACAGATTGTCCAATTGCGAGGTGAAAGGATGAGTACCGCGAATCATCCCATTCTTCGTTGTTTCCAAATAAAAGATAGAAGTACCGTCTTCTGCTCTGCGTCCATAAATAGCTTTTAAGAACGACAGCGTGTTTTGTGAGGCATTCTTTAAGTCACCTACAGCAGATAAAATGTAATCAAAATTTCGGCTTTTGTGGTAGTTCACCGCAAAATTTAGTCCGCTATTATCGCCTCTCGGATTACGCATCACATAAACAAATCCCACCTGATCAAAGCTTGCATTCGTAGGATTGCCTTGCTGAAAAGCAGAGACACCCGGTTGCGACACGAAGCCAAACGACACCTCTGCACGTGATTTAGTCATCAATCCCAAACCTGCGGGATTAGAACCTATCACCGAAATATCGGCTCCTAAAGCGTCTAACGCCCCACCCATACCTACATAACGTGCAGTACCATTAAGGTCGTTGTCTATCAATTTTGTATTCTCATAAGTCTCTTGCGCACCTATTGTCGCTGTTCCCAACAACAATAGCGCAGACAGTATATATTTATTTTTCATCTCTATCCTATTATAAATACGCATATCATCTATTTTATCTCTCTTACATTATCGACGTCCGCCGCCAAAGCTGCCACCTCCATGGAATCCACCAGAAGAGCCACGAGGAGATGTGCCGCCTCCAAACGAGCCACTACCAAACGAACCGCTTGGCGTTCTTGTTGGACCTTGGAAGGTAGGCGTAGTGTTTCGTCTCCCTGAATTAGTAGGAGAATCATATCTTGGACTTGGTCTACGAGAGCCAAAGGTTACCGTGTTGCCTGAAGAATTATACCGATTGTCATATCTTCGTACATCTCTACCATAGCGACGGTTGCGATTTGGCGAGTCATAGCCACGTCCATAATACGGGCGAAAGTTGGAGCGATCATAGTAAGTCAGCGTACCCGTGTGACCTGTTCTATAAACATACCGCACAGGATAGCCTGCCCAACCGTAGTATCTGCTATAATAGTACGGACTTCCCCAGCCATATCCGTAGTAGCCATACGCATAAGGATAGCCGTAACCAGCATACCATGGGTCATACCATGGGTCGTAATAGCCTGCATAACCATAGTACCAAGGGTCATACCAGCCCCACCCTGCACGCCAATATGGATAACTGCGCCAGCGTCGGCTCGTATAGAACCAAGGGTCATAATATCCATCCCAGCGGCTCATCCGTTGGGTATAGCGATAATCGTCATCATCAATCATGGTGTCGTAATACTGACCTACAAAGGTGGTATCGATATAAGTAGAATCGGGATAGATGCCTCTACCCTTTTGAAATTCTATAATATCATTGCCACGATCATCAGAACCAATCTTTTGATAATGACTCCAAAACTTACCATGACGATTATATTCATCGACATCTCTATCACTACCGCTATATGTTACCTCGCTGTCCTTGGTGACAACAGAAGAGTTAGCGACCTTTTTAGATTTAGACGGTATCAGATACATATCGTCTTGTGCCTGCATGCTTAATGGCATCGTTCCTATGAGCAGGGCTAACAAAGCTATCTTTTTCATCTTTCACTCCCTTTCTTATACATTATTTCTATGGCAAATGTAAACAATTAATTATTGCAAATATAAGGAATTTCCCTAACTATAGGGAGGTTTTCCCTATTTTTTATACCTTTGTGAAATATTTTAACTTAACAAGATGAATTATAAGATAGCCAACTGTACCATTTCAGGTCAGCCTGCACTGGTACAAACAGCAAAGGACCTTTTAGCTGATGCCTTGGGCGAAGTAGGATTTGAATCGTTTGAAGAAACACAACAGGGCTTGAAGGCGTACATTCCTGCCGAGAACTTCGATGAACAGTGCTTAAAAGAGGTGCTCAAAAACATACCTATCCAAGAGATTGATCTTACCTATCACCTTGAAGATATGGAAGACAAAAATTGGAATGAGGTTTGGGAGAATGCAGGTTTCGCACCCATTGACATCGATGAACAGCTCATTATTTATGATGCTAAATCAGCATTTGTCCCAGCAACGGACCACAAAATTTATATCGGAATAGAAGCCCGACAAGCCTTTGGCACAGGTAATCATCAGACTACTCGCATGATGATTTCCATGTTACTCAAACTAAGATTGTCGGAGAAACGTGTCTTGGACTGTGGATGTGGTACGGGGATATTGAGCATTGCTGCCAGTAAATTGGGGGCAAACAAAGTAACAGGATACGACATCGATGAATGGAGCGTGAACAACACCCTGCACAACGCTACCATGAACAACGTTACCAACCTTGAAGTGTTTCATGGCAATGCCCAAGTTTTATCGCATGTGTCTGGCTTGTTTGATGTTGTGTTAGCGAATATTAACCGAAATATCTTGCTTCAAGACATGACGTCGTTTGTTGAATTAATGTCTCCAGGGGCAATACTGCTACTCAGTGGCTTTTATGAAGCGGACGCAAATCTGTTGATAGAGAAAGCCACACAGTTGGGATTGGTAGAACGCAATAGGAAAACCGAGGACGATTGGTGTTGCCTAATGTTTACTAAAGAGAAGTAAGCTTAATATGCTGACAGTCAATTGTCTATCGTTTATAAAAACATTGATTATTCTATACGGAAATGAAGTCATTGCGTAAATGCGGCTACACCTTTGCATGAAGCGCATTGACCCATGTCTCTCCTCATACGCAAAGTTTACTTCGGGTATTTCAGGGCAAAAATATGACAGGAATGTGGGGTGCAATTTCACTTGTCATGAGCTGCGGATTGCCTTACCACATATCCTTTTGCTGACCAATCGTCATTTTTTTCAAGTCGTAATACGACCCATTGTAAATATTGAAATCAATATAACCCTTGATGCCAGGCAACCGTCCTGCATCCGTATGTTGCCAAAACTTCCATGCCCCTTTGTACTCTACTTTCTCCACGTAATAATGGGCTATCCAATAAGGATAATCGTCAAAGACGGGTGCGCCTAAATACGCATCCTTAAATTTATAATAGGTGTAAATAATTGGCTTCACATGATACTTGTCTTCCACAATGTGAAGCCAGGTCAAAACGTCACGTTGAAATTCTTCAACAGACTTGTCCTTAGGCTTGTGTTCGACATCCAATACTGGCGGTAAGTCGCCATCCTCAAGATGAACTTGCTTTAGAAAATAATAAGCTTGTTCACGTGCAGACGATTTGTTGCTCCAAAAATGATACACTCCTCGTAAAAGTCCATGCTTACGAGCATTGTAGAAATTGTCGTTAAAATTGTCATCGAGACGATTAGCGCCTTCTGTTGCCTTGATCATCACAAAGCGTAATGGACACCCTTTAATCATGGCATGTTTCAATAGATGCCAATCAATTTCTCCCTGATAATGGGAAATATCTATGCCATGTATCTCATAGCCTTCTGGATAATCGGGATCACCGAAAAGAGCACGCCATCTGAAACCGGTAGGACTGACAAAAAACTCATAAAAAAACCACATATAGAAGAAGGCAAAGAACATACCTCCCACCCATATAACCCACCTCGGATATCGACGAAACAGTCGATTCTTAGATGTACGGTGACGCTTTCTTGTTTTATTAGGAGTCATTAAATTTAGTAATTCAAAAAAAAGAATCTGCTTTGCAATGCCTTATTGTACTACAAAAGCAGATTCTAATTGTGGGTATCTATTCTAAACGAATAATAGGTACGCTCACTGTTTCAATGAAAATTGCATCACTACATGAACCGTTCGCCACGTCTGCATGAAAACATGAACCGTCAATGTTGCGTTTACTCTCAACAAACAGTTGTACAAGATACCGATTGAGGGAAAGCGTTGTATGCAATTTACGGCAAACTTCGACCGAAGTAAGACAACGATCTATGGTTGCCAACCTGAAACAGGTGCACAGCAATTATTCTCGTTCTAAGCTCAAAGTCTTTGTTGTCTGGTCGCAAACCTTGCTGGGTCCCCAGTACTGAATAGGACCAGGATAAATATAACAAGTTTTCTTAGCCCACTCTTCACGATGTTCTGCAAGCGTTTTGAAAGGTTTACCGTTCAAGTCAACCAATGCTTTACGTATCACAGGTTTCATTTCACCATTGCGACGCTCCATATTCATCATCATAGTGATAGGCACACCTCCAGCTTTCCAGTCATCTGTGCAACTGGTAGTGTTCTTCACAATTGCCATATAGCCTGTCTTTCCGTTGGCAATCAGCTGGACAGCACTTGTTCCCAACGCATAGCAATAGTCGGCATCGAAGTTAGATGGCGCTGCACAACGACCTTCATAACCAAAGAAGTGATGCAATGGGGAGAACTTTCCGTCGTACTTTTTCTCTTTTTTCCACTGCTCTAACTTTGCAGCAACCATGTTCGACAACAGTTTCTCTGTTTCAATGAGTGACACTTGGACATTTCCATGTGGGTCACGGTCGAGACTCAACTGACGTGCAACATCTTCAGGCAACGTTTCAAAGGTAGAGCGGTTAGCCTCTGACAGATGTTCTAAGATGTATTTGCGCTGTGCATCCTTATCCAAATCCTTGTAATCAGCACCATGTGCAGCTAACAAATCGTTGAGTTCTCCTATCAATCGTCCAATGGCAGGGATAAATTCGATAAGTCCTTCAGGAATTACAACCACTCCGAAGTTGTTTCCTTCGTGTGCACGATGAGCCACAACTGAAGCTATATTTTCCACAATCTCATTGAGAGTTTGATCCTTTTCTTGGATTTCTTCAGAAATCAAGCAAATGTTGGGTTGTGTCTGTAACGCACATTCCAAAGCAATATGCGATGCTGAACGTCCCATCACCTTAATAAAATGCCAGTATTTGCGTGCCGAATTGCAATCACGCTCAATGTTACCGATGAGCTCAGCATACGTCTTTGTTGCGGTATCAAAACCAAATGAGGTCTCTATTTGTTCATTCTTCAAGTCACCATCAATGGTTTTTGGACAGCCAATCACCTGAATACCGTATTCTTTAGCAGCATAATATTCTGCAAGTACGCAGGCATTAGTATTAGAATCGTCACCACCAATAATCACTAAAGCTTTGATGTCTAACTTCTTCAGAATTTCCAGACCTTTTTCAAATTGCTCCTCTTTTTCCAACTTGGTACGTCCCGAACCAATCATATCGAATCCACCAGTGTTACGATAAGGGTCTAAGAATTCCTCTGTGATTTCTACATAGTGATGCTCAACCAAGCCACCAGGACCCATCAAGAAGCCATATAACTGGTTTTCTGGATTGAGTTTCTTCACTGCATCAAACAGACCGCTAATGACATTGTGACCACCGGGAGCTTGTCCTCCACTCAATATCACACCTACATTGAGTCTCTTGCTTTCAGTATGTTCACCGGGAACGAACTCTACGAGAGGCATTCCATATGTATGTGGAAACAGTTTCTGAATTTCCTCTTGATCATCAACACTTTGAGTTGGTGCGCCTTCCTGAACCTTTACAGCGCCTTGGAGAGCTTTTGGCAACTTAGGCTGATAAGCAGCTCTTTCAACTTGTAATGCACTTGTTTTCATTTTACCTTTTTGTTATGTATGAATAATACGTATTATAAATCTTTTTACTGAATGCAAATTTACTCTTTTTCTTTGAGATATAGAAAAATTTAAATGATAAAACATGTTATTTTAAGAGCAAGACGTTGGTGTTACGGATTATTTTTTTATCTTTGAACTTTGAAATCATCAACAACAAACTATAAAGTTATCAAGATATGGCTAACAAAAGAGATTTAAAGCGAACGATTAATTATACTTGTAGTGACTTGTTCGCAGAGTGTATTGCGGCATCCCTATATAGTGGTAAACCTGCCAAAGACGATGTGGATGCACTATTGAAGTCCATTTTGATGGTACACGATCAGTTCATACGACGTGTATCACATCCAGAACCAGGCATGGAGCAAAAGAAATATTATCAAAACTTGGCGAAAGAATTTGACAAATCTGTTGCAGAAATTGTCGATCAGATTGCTAACATCTATTAATTGAACATTATTTCTATGCTGAACAAACTATGTGGCTGGTTGTTGTATCATGTCATGGGATGGAAGAAAGTAGTTACTGTAGAGCATCCAAAGAAATATATTATTTGCTTAGCCCCACACACAAGCAACTGGGACTTTGTGATAGGACAGCTCTATATGCATGCAGAAGGGATGAAATCAAACTTTCTCATGAAGAAAGAAATGTTTGTAGGGCCCCTCAAAGTCATCTTCAAAAAAATGGGTGGAATACCTGTGTGGCGATCCAAACATACCAGTTTGACTGACCAATTAGCTGCAATAGCCAACAAACGTGATACGTTCCAATTGTGTATCACGCCAGAAGGAACGCGCTCATTAAACACCGAATGGAAATTAGGCTTTTACTATATTGCCCTCAAAGCGAATATCCCTATCCTCTTATACGGTGTAGACTTTGAACAAAAGAAAATACAATGCACAAAGATGTTGATGCCTACAGGTGATATAGAACGTGAAATGAAAGAAATCAAACAATATTTCGTCGGTTTTAAGGGTAAGCATCCAGAGAAATTTTCAACGGGAGATCTCTCAGCATGACATTACGATTTATTCATTTAATACTTTGCATCAGTGCCTCGATAACACTTGCTGCGCAATCTAACAGTGCACATACACGAGCTTGGGGTGACATTGAACACCATGGAAGGGCATGGGTAACGAACCTCTCTAAGGATAACAAGATTACCAAAGGACTACAAGACAGACATATTTCCCTATGGGCAAGCCATGGTTATTATTATGACCAGCAGAAAAAAAAGTGGAAATGGCAACGCCCAAACCTATTTGGAACAACCGAAGACTTGTTTACACAAACGATTGTAGTGCCGTATCTGATTCCTATGTTAGAAAATGCTGGTGCCAACGTATTTACCCCACGGGAGAGAGATTGGCAAAAACATGAAGTGATTGTGGATAACGATGACGAGCGACCTGGCACATCCTATTTGGAAATCAACGTTAATGGAAATTGGGAAAAAGCACCACAAAAGGGCTTTGCAAATCGCAAATCAATCTACAGCGATGGTGAAAATCCGTTCCAACAAGGAACGTGTAGGATGGCACCATCCACCAAACGAAAGAACCCAAGTCTTGTTTCATATCAGCCGAATCTACCTCAAGCTGGGAAATATGCTGTGTATGTGAGTTATCAAACAGTAGAGAAAAGTGTCGATGATGCACAATATATTGTGTATCATAAGGGACAAGAAACCTCTTTCTCGGTAAATCAACAAATGGGAGGAGGCACATGGGTCTACTTAGGAACATTCGATTTCGATGCTGGCGACAATCCTTATAACCGAGTAGTCATCACCAATCAGTCACGAAAGAAACATCGTGTGGTTACTACGGATGCAGTTCGCTTTGGCGGAGGTATGGGAAATATTCAACGAGGTGGAACAGTTAGTGGAATGCCTCGGGCAATAGAAGGAGCACGATATTATGCTCAATGGGCGGGTATGCCATATAGTATCTATAGTGGTAATGGGGGCGAAAACGATTATGGCGATGATGTCAACGTGCGATCTAAAATGACCAACTGGCTGGCAGGTGGCAGTTGTTACGTTCCTACCCTATCAGGACTTAACGTCCCCATAGAACTTGCGTTAGCTGTTCATAGTGATGCGGGCTATTCGTTTGATGGTAAATCGTTAATAGGCTCATTAGCCATCTGTACAACAAATTATAACGGTGGACGCTTAAACGCTGGTATTTCAAGAATGACCAGCAAAGATTTCGCAGAAGACCTTCTCAATAATGCTGTCAACGACCTCAGTACGAGACGGCAAAGTTGGACGAAAAGATATTTATGGGATCGGAATTATTCGGAAACACGATTGCCAGAAATGCCTTCAGCCATTTTGGAAACCATGTCACACCAAAACTTTCCTGACATGAAGTTGGGACAGGATCCGAATTTCAAGTTTGCTTTTGCTCGCTCCATCTACAAGACCATCTTAAGGTATATTAACAACCAGCACGGGAAGAACTACGTTGTTCAGCCACTTCCTCCCCAAAATTTCAACATTCGATTTACCAGTAAGAATCGGGTAAAGTTATCATGGGAGCCTCAATCAGACCTCAAGGAACCAACTGCCTTTCCTAAATCATACAACGTATATGTGGCAACAGGTACCAGCGGGTTTGATAATGGTAAAAATATCAAGACCACTTCCTACGCTATCGAACTGGAACCAAACGTACCTTATCATTTCAAAATCACCGCTTGTAACAAAGGTGGAGAAAGTTTTGCCACAGAAATTCTATCGGCATACTACTCTCCTACGGCGAAACATACTATCTTGGTGGTGAATGGATTTAATCGTTTGTCTGTTCCCAAGGTGATAGATGATACTTTCTCTCAAGGCTTTGATCTCAACCAAGACATCGGTGTCTCTTATGGAAAGACTGCTGGATGGGTGGGATGTCAAACAGTTTTCACCAAATCGACCATGGGTTCACTCACCGAGAGCGGTTTGGGATTTGGCGGAAATGAATTGGCTGGTAACTTTATCATGGGCAACACCTTTGATTATGTTCGTGACCATACCGAAGCAATCGCTGATACCAAGCAATACAATGTCGTGAGTTGTTCCATGGATGCGGTTCTGGCAAATAAGGTGAAATTAGGAAAATATCCGTGTATTGATTTCATTTTAGGGCTACAGAAGTATGACCCTCATGCGTTGAAGTTTTATAAAACGTTTACGCCTCGATTGCAGCAAATGCTACAAACTTATGCCGAACATGGAGGAGCATTGTTAGTCAGCGGTTCATATATTGGCTCTGATATGTTCTTAGATACAGAGAAAGCCTTTCTAAGTAAGGTTTTGAAAGTTTCATATACCCCAACTTTAGAGAGACAACAAAATAATGTTGTGCAAGGTTTAGGACTTCAAATGAATTTTTATCATAAGCCAAATGAAGACCATTATGCAGCCCAAAATCCTGAAGTTCTATCGCCCGAACCGGGTGCCGACTGCGTAATGCAGTACGGTAACGGCACCAGTGCTGCCGTAGCTTATAAAGATCAACACTATAGATGTTTCACTATGGGATTTCCTTTTGAGTGTATTATAGACCAAAATAGCAAGAAACAAGTCATGAATGGTATTCTCAAATACCTCCTTAATTGATATTTCGAGCATCAGTCTGTGTGCACATTCAAAATAATATATACCTTTTAATACAATATCGTTTATGGGAAATTTAAATTTTATGGATCACAACATCATGTACAAAATCCAAACGAATCCATCGGGTACACGATCAATGGAGATTACAGATGAGCAATTAGCCACCATTATGAAATATTCTCTGTTTCGTAATCTTGTAGACAGTACTGGTTTTATTGACGAAGAGGTACTTGACAAGCTGAAACTAAATGTGCGCTCTCTTTTAGAATCGGAAGCCAACTTGGATAAAAGTCTGCTCGATTTGTGCTTAGACGTGATTTATCATCCAAACATGAAAGCCTTTGGACTTCACCAATTGGTTTTGTTATATATTGACTGGACCAACCAACAAGAGCAGAACGACTCTGCGAATGAAGAGGATAAAGACAACCGTTAAACATTGATGAGAGGTGAGATATGGTGAAATATCGAAGAGACAATCACAAATGAACGGTGTAAAGCCTAAGCCCTACTGTTCTTGGGAGTACTATTCATGCTCGTTTCTGAACTTTCTGTCTTCACTTATTCTGAGTGGATAAAGTCAATTCTACACTTGTGAAGGAGTTCTTCATCGTTGGAGATACCATTCATTTCACTGTGTTCGACAAAAATAATTAAAAGCAATATTCGTTGAAGAATTATCAACTTACAGACTTCCTTCCTACCACTAAAAAGGAATGTCAATTAAGAGGATGGGATCAATTGGATGTCATTCTCTTTTCGGGTGATGCATACGTCGATCATCCCTCGTTTGGAGTGGCAGTCATTGGGCGCATGTTAGAAGCTGCAGGTTATCGTGTTGCCATTGTTCCGCAACCTGACTGGCACGGAGACTATCGTGACTTTAAGAAGTTAGGAAAGCCAAAATTATTCTTTGGCATCTCTCCGGGATGCATGGATTCCATGGTGAATAAGTACACAGCCAATAAAAGACTTCGCCATGAAGACGCCTACAGCCCTGACGGTCGTCATGATTGCCGACCAGAATATCCCACCATTGTTTACACCAAAATATTAAAGCAGCTATACCCAGACATACCCGTTGTGTTGGGAGGAATAGAAGCCTCCATGCGTAGACTCACCCACTATGACTATTGGCAAGACAAACTTCAGAAGTGCATCTTGTGCGACGCTGGTGCTGATATGATTTTATACGGCATGGGAGCCAAGTCTGTTCTTACATTATGTGAGCGACTTTCGGCTGGCGAGCAGATACAGCACATCCACGACATACCGCAAACAGTTTATTTAGCTCAAAAAGATGACATAGAAGGTGGTATTGGGGAAGACGACATTCTCCTGAATAGTCACGAAGAATGCGTACAAAACAAAAGGGCTCAAGCAGAAAACTTTAAGCATATTGAAGAAGAGTCGAATAAGATACATGCACAAAGACTCATTCAAAAGGTAGGTCACCAATATGCTGTTGTCAATCCTCCTTACCCCACACTCACCACGAACGAGATTGATGCTTATTACGATTTACCTTACACACGTGTACCCCATCTTAAGTATAAAGGTAAAAGAATCCCAGCTTATGAAATGATTAAGTTCTCTGTGAACATTCACCAAGGCTGTTTTGGAGGTTGTGCTTTCTGTACTATTTCTGCTCATCAAGGAAAATTTGTGGCATGTCGTTCGAAAGAAAGTATTCTATCAGAGGTCAAAAAGGTGATAGATATGCCCGATTTTAAGGGTTATCTTTCAGATTTGGGCGGTCCTTCAGCCAATATGTATGGCATGAGTGGGAAAAATCATAAGGCTTGTGAGCACTGTAAACGTCCCTCCTGCATCCATCCACAGATATGCCCGAATTTGAATACAGATCATAGCAAACTTCTTGAGATCTATCATGCTGTAGACGCATTACCTGGCATCAAGAAGAGTTTTGTCAGTAGTGGCGTTCGTTACGATCTTCTCTTACACACGAGTAAGGATGCAAAAACGAACGAGGCTGCACAGCGATACACAAGAGAACTGATAAGAAACCACGTCAGTGGACGATTGAAAGTGGCACCGGAACATACGTCCGACCATGTTCTGCAATTGATGCGCAAGCCTTCATTCAAACAGTTTGAGCAATTCAAACAGCTTTTTGACAAAATCAATCAAGAAGAAAATCTAAACCAACAGTTGATACCTTATTTCATTAGTAGTCACCCCGGTTGTCATGCAGCAGATATGGCAGACCTTGCTGTGAAGACAAAGAAGCTCAACTTTCAACTGGAGCAAGTGCAAGACTTCACACCTACGCCCATGACGGTAAGTACAGAAACGTGGTACACGGGGTATGATCCCTATACCTTAGAACCTGTTTTCAGCGCAAAATCGCCAAAAGACAAACTTGCTCAACGGCAATTCTTCTTTTGGTATAAACCCGAAGAAAGGCAGAATATTGAGTGTGAGCTGCGCAAAATGGGCAAACAAGAACTCATCCAAGGGTTATTGGGGGATACACCTAAATTCCATGATCGAAAAGGGAAAGAGAAACAGCAGTACTCGTCAAACCGTAAAAAGAAGGGGAAAGCTTCATATAACCCAAATTTTGCTGACGAACAAAACAAAAATTACCGCACTAAAAACAACCAAAAGCGTCGCCCAAACACGAAGAAAGGGCATCCATAAAGCATGGGAGGACATCAATAAAAGCATAAAGTTAGAACAACCAACGACACTACTAAGGATGCTTGATCTCGCTACGAAGAAATAACAAGCCATTTAACCCAAATCGGTCATTAGGATTTCTCTGTGTCGTACGGCAAAGAGAAATCCTTTAATTTTTTCCATATGGAC
>NZ_QFFX01000044.1:0-24679 GCF_023522295.1 Prevotella sp. TCVGH
TCACGCTAAGTGAATGATAATGAACAGTTAATAAATTACAAATATTTTCCAATTATTTGGAAAGCAACATAGAAGAGATATGAGCAAGGAAAGACGGATAATTGAAATTGAACCAGGTCGAATGGCTCCAGGTGGACGCATGACAGACCATATCGAGAGCCGGGGTCACAGCTGTCCCTACTGTCAAGGCAACGGATATCATTGGCAAGAGGACAAGTGGCAGGAACGCTATAAGAAGGAATGCCCGATATGTAAGGGCAGCGGCAGACTTGACGCCGTGATAACCGTCGAGTGGAAAGCAGAAGAATAGCAATGGAAAGAAATAAATACAGCAAGATAATCCTATCTGAGGCAGAACAGCAATGGATGCGCGATAACTTCTGTAAGACTAAAAACGCGGAAGTGGCAGAACACCTTGGCATCTCGCACAGAACAGTAGTGAGGATTGCACGGGATATGGGATTAGTGAAACATCCCGACTTTACAAAAGCTATGCAGCGAAATGCTTCCGAACACGCTGCCAGAGTGAACAGAGCCAACGGCGGCAATGCCGGAGCGAAGAACCTGTTGATTTACGGCAAGGCACACCGGTTCAAGAAAGGCGAACGGCAGAAGGATAAGATGTCGGCAGAAGCCTTTGAAGCTATGCACCGCCATATTGGCGAACAGCGCAAGAAAACCTTCAAGGCGGAGAAGCGCAGAGTGATATTCGGTCTTGAGCAAAAGACAAAGCTTCGGGTGGTGCAGGCACCGAAAGAGAAAATATGCCTCCGTAATGGTTTGCGAAAGAAAGGCTATGAGATAGCCCGTGCTTCCAATGAAGCGTTCATAACAGCGGCAACTCATCGTTCGGAAGTGATGGAGCGCAGGGCAATATCAATGGGAATAAGTTTTACATCAATTTAATATAAACGATTATGAGCAACTTTTTAGAAGAAATCAAAAGACGTATTCAAGTGTGGCACGAGAAGCGTGCGGAGCGTATTGAGGCGGAGCGGCAGGCTCAGCTCGATGTGGAGGCGCGCAATGCTGTGCAGGTAATGGAGTTTAACGGCGAGTTGTACGCCTGCGTGAACGGTATACCCCTGTTCGGTGTCAGCGACATCAACGGCACTTTACCAGAGTGTGTTGCCAAAGCCCGCCGGAATTATAAAGACTGGAAGGAGGAAAAGCTATGGGAACGGAACGGAATTACGCGCGTTTCTACTGTCTGTTGAAGAAGTTGCCTGGAGCAGACAAGGAGACGCTTGTATCGAGCTTCACGAACGGACGAACGCTGCACCTGCACGAGATGAGTGCGAAAGAATATGCCGCCATGTGTGCATCACTGGAGGAACATACCGGCTGGAGAGTGCAACTGAAGAAGAAACGCAGCCTGTGTTTGAAGCTCATGCAACAGGCTGGCATTGACACGACTGACTGGCAGCGCATCAACGATTTCTGCCGCCACCCACGGATAGCCGGAAAGGTGTTCGCCAAACTAACACTGGCAGACCTTGATTCGTTGCAGACAAAGCTGCGCGCCATCATGCGCAAGGGCGGCCTGAAACCGCACACGACACAGGAAGAGCAGAAAAGTATGACCTCATTTGTATATGTCCCTATGGGCAATATAGCGGAATGTTAATGAATATGACACCAAAACAATTTGTAAAGCGTGCGATGGAGCACATTCGTGAACTCGGCAAGGAGATGAGCAATGAAGAATACTGTGACTTTTTGGAGGATCTGTCTTATGAGCTCGAAACCGAACGTGAAGATGTGAGCTGGCAGGCATTGACCAGCGAAGGAAAATTTATTTAAGAACCTATTAAAAATATTGTTATGAGAACAAAAACAAGCAATTGGTTTGAAGTCAAACTGCGCTATGACAAAGTGCATGAGGATGGGTACGAAAAGAAAGTGACTGAGAGTTATGTGGTCGAAGCTCTTTCATTCGGAGAGGCAGAAAAGACAGCTATTGAATTCCTTGGCGGCTATGTGTCCGGAGAAATTCAGGTTGTAAACATCAACCCGATGAAATTTCGGGAAGTGTTCTTCAACGAGCAAGAGTCATGCGACCGATACTACAAGGCCATACTTCAGTTTATCACCATTGACGAGCAAACGGAAAGAGAAAAGCACACTCAAGTTTACTATCTGGTACAGGCTTCTTCTTTCGACAACTGCAAAGACTCTATCCGAACGATTATGGACGGCACCATGGTAGACTATCAGATTGCTTCAGTATCAGAAACCAAGGTTATTGATGTGATAGAACACGAGTTATCAACCCTATAAAAAGAAAAGACAATGGCAACAAGAAAAAAGAAAGTAATCATCACCGGTGTGAGCAGAGAAGCCGCCGATGAAGCGTTTGCAACCTACGCTAAAAGCGATGCACAGGTACAGAAAATCAATGCGGACATTGAGCTGCAGTGTGCGAAGGTGCGCGAGAAGTATGCCGACAAGTTGGCTACGCTGACTGCTGAAAGAGACAATGCGTTTGACACGCTCCAGTCGTTTGCCACGGAGAACCAAGCTGAGCTGTTTTCCAAGAAGAAGAGCCTTGACATGGCTCATGGCACGATCGGGTTTCGCACTGGGACACCGAAGTTGAAGACGCTGAAAGGCTTTACTTGGGCGAGTGCGCTGAACCTTGTGAAGAGTTTTCTGCCCAGCTATATCCGCCAGACGGAGGAGATTGCGAAGGACAAGCTGCTTGCCGATCGTGAGGTGGAGGTGCAGCTTGGCGGCGGTGACCCTGAGAACCGTGGCTATCGTCCCCTTCGTGAGCAGATGACGGCGTGTGGCATCCAGGTGGTTCAGGACGAGGCCTTCTATGTTGAACCTAAGAAGGAGGAGACGGCATGAAGCGCGAAGTGAGGCGACCTCCGCGGGTGTCGTTTTGCCGCAGGTGCGTGGGCACCGGCGTATGGCGACACCTTGGCCATGACGGCACGCTGTTGACGGAGCCCTGTCCTCAGTGTGAGGGTTCTGGCTGGGTGACGGTGAGTTCAGTAACTGAATATGATATTAGGCCTTACAAGCCAAAGAACATGTAATATATGCAGAAGCGACGCGGAGTAAGTTATCAGAAACGTGTAGAAGACATCAACAGGATATATGACCAGCATGCCAAAAGCGGAATTTCCAACCGTGAGATATGGCGACGATATATATATCCTGTGTATGCCATTACTGAACGTACCTTTTATAATATACTCAACGCGAGCGCGGAAAGTAAGAATAAGATAGCTGACGATACTCGTCAGCTATTGCTCTTTGATTTCACGGACAAACCGTGAAATTTGGCTGCGCTCGGCAGATGAAACAAGTTTCTCTGCGCTCGCTTGCACAAACATTTGACAACGACAATGGAAAATGATTTACAGAGAGTCATTACCCGGATTTTGAAGGACATCCGTGTCGATCTTACGGACGAGTTCGATAGGAATTTCGAGCGGCAGGGCTTTTTCTCACAGAAGTGGGCAAGACGGAAAAGTCCGATGCGCCCCGGTGGTTCCATATTGATTGACACGGGCGGTCTGCGGCGCAGCGTGCAGAGCCGAAGTACGGACAGCAGCATAACCTTCTACTCCTCCCATCCTGCAGCAGCCATTCACAACGAGGGCGGCGAAATTAAGGTAACGAGAAAGATGAAGGCTTATTTCTGGCACAGGTATTACGAGGCGACCGGATCGTTCGGCAGGAAGAAGAACGGGGAACGAAGACAGGACAAACGCACGGTGCAGCTTGGTACAGAGGCTGAGTTCTGGAAACTGCTTGCCCTGATGAAAATCGGCAGCAATATCAAGATTCCCAAGCGGCAGTTCCTCGGCACGACACCTGAAGTGGAGAAAACAATAACCGAAATCATAGAGGAAAATCTGACCGAGTATTTCAATCACGGATTGATTGTCGGCGGCACTCGGTCATCCAAGTAAACTTGATGACACTCGCTGGCACGACAATTCAACAATTTAGACATCAAGCAGAAATGAGAAAAGAATTATACAACGCTATCAAGGAGAAACTGACAACAGACGTGCCCGAAGTTGCGCACATCGACCTGTGGAACCACAACGTGGAATTCATCGAGCAGGAGGAGGGCTGGGAACGTCCAGCCGTGTTCGTGGAGATAGCCGCCATCAACTGCTCACCGTTCCAAGGCAGGGGACATCGTGGAAAAGGAGTGGTGCGCCTGCACATCGTTACAGACTGGACGGAAGGCGGGCAGGGCGCAGCTTGGGACCTAAGCAATAAAATCCATTCTACCCTCGAAGGGCTGAACGGTGAGCGTTTCAACGGCATGACACTCGTCGCAATAGACACCAACCACAACCACGAGGACATATTGGAGAGCATAGACAGCTACGAGGTGCGCTACCTGATGACGGAATAAACGCCCCGTGTCGCAACAAAGAAGCCCCGACGGACAATTTGCCGTCGGGGCTTTTTCGTGCGCACAGGTTGGAAATAAACGCAGTCAGACAGCCTCCTTCTTGAACAGCATCATGTCTGTGTACGAGGCGTTGTAGTTCATGTGCGCATTGAACTCAATCTTGGCGGCATTCTCAAACGGATTGCCGATGGACCGGTTAAGCCCCAGCCACTCGCACAGTTCGAGGATGGAGGACTTATTGGAGGTGAAATAGACAAAGGAATGACCGGTAAGGACATTCAGCACGTCCAGATAATCAGACATTTTCCAATACATATTGTAGGTGCCTACCTCCGTGGAAAGATAAGGAGGGTCCACGAGGAACACCACGCCCGGCGTGTCTTTGTATCGGTTGAAGAGTTCCTTGTAATCACAGGAGGTGATTTCAAGTCCGTCAAGATAATCGGAACAGAGGGGATAGTCATTCTTTCTGATACTGTTGTAAAGTACTTCCTTCCTCATTTCAGCCACGCTCAGACGGTATTTCATTGAGAACATAATCGACGAGGACAGCGTAATGAAATCAACATACCCGACCGCTCTCTCTTCCTGCTCGATACGGGCGAAGATACGCTCCCTCAACTCGCCGGTGATGGGCTTGTTGCGCGGCACTTTGTCCGCTACGATACTGCGCAGGTCGGCTATCAGCTTGTTGGTCTGTGGAATGTGCTGCAGTCGGCTGCGATAGTTGTCGAAGTCATTGTAAACCACTGTCGATTCAGGTTTTGTACGCTTGGCAATGTGCGAAAGCAGCCCGGACCCTCCGAACAAATCCACGAACACGGTGTCTGCAGGGAATTGCCCCAATATCTTTATAAACTCCCTGACGAACATTCTTTTCTGCCCAACGAAAGGCAACGGGGCTGACTTATACATACGGCTCATACGTTCAAGTCAAATTTGATGTCCTCATTCCCGGCAAGGAGCTGCTCCGTCCGGCTGATGTTGTTCTCGTAAATATGCACATTGCCTATGTTGAGCGTGATAGACTTCAGCGGCAACTCTATCTGCCTTGCCATAAGGTAAAGGTGATAAATGTCAGCAGGAAGTCCGAGGTTTGCATCGCTGCTTCGCTGATAGGCGGTAAGTACAAGTTCCCCCTGTTCAATTTGGAACTGTACGAGGCTAAGGCATGGTGCCTGATTACTTTCTGCGTCTGTTGAGCCAAGGAACAGGACATAGTTCTTGCTGCTGCGCTTTTCACGATTTATTTTCTCAATCAACGGTGGTAATTTCTCCAAATAGGTGGGATAACTGTTCACAAGAACCGGACCGCAGTAGTCCCACCAGTTGATACCTGCTTCTCTGTATTTTTCAACGTTTCGCTCTCCCTGCATAAAAAGCCTAAGTTCGTTTTTCAGTTTTTTTCTGGCAATTCCATGACTCTCGAATATATCGAGCAAATCGCTGGGAGTGAATGTCAGCTGTTCATTGAGCAGGTAGCGGATAGTCCCCTTCCTGTTGGTCTGCGCCTTTCCTGACACAAGAATCTTTTGTAGAATTTGGTAATACTTGTTCATATTTCGTCTTTTTGCTTGTTGGTACAAAGATAGCCATGCCCACATAGACGAAAGAACAATGCCTGTAAATCACACTGCAGATGGTGTGCAGTCGCTTTGGAAATACTTGATAAGCCCATACACCTTCCGTTCGCTCACGGCATACCTGTCAGAAAGCACAGCCACAATGTAGGATACCTTTTCGCCTTGTTTAAGTAATGTGGTATAGTCGCTGTATAAGTCTACAAACTCCTCATCTTCCAAACGAATACCTGCTATTCGCAGCCTTTTTATAAGTTCCCTGTTAAATTTCAAGACCTCTATTATCTTCATCTTCACAAATTTTTGTATCTTTGCAACATCTCACTTACATACGAACCAAAAAAACTCAGAGTGCGAACGAGGGTATTGGCCCCCGGTCGTGCGCTCTGAGCGTTTTGGTTAATATGTAGGTGAGATGACTATTAACAGGCCGGGGGCTTTTATATCCCTCCCCCGAAGGGACTCTCAACTATCCACTATACTTGAAATAGTTGCTGCCAAGCAGACGTATGCCCCAGTAATAGTATAGCGCAATCGTGGCACTCCCTAAAGCCTTTACTGGTGCAAAGCTGCATTTACCTATCTTGCGAAATCGATGTTTCTTTGCGAAATTTGATATTTTTCTTCATCATTGTTTGATGTTTGGGAGTTATTTATTATATTTGCACTGAAGAAGCAATGTAGGAGGCATTTCACACGTCGGCATCGTAAGATGTGCAGGTCGCCGGAATGACCATTTGCTTCTTTTTTTTTGTTTATATGAACTTCATCATATAGAGCAGTTCGCCATCAGTCTTTTTACACTTGAACTCTATGCGTTGCCCTTGGTATTCCACTTGGTACACACTGAACTGGAAATTATGATGTCTACCTTCTTCTGTTCTTACGAGGGTCGCTTGTGGCAACCACTTCTTAAACTCTGTAGCCGTCTTCAAGACATGGACCATGTTTGGATCACGAATAGACTTTGCTGCCGTTTCTGTGAAAAACACCTTTCCAACTCCAACAGTATGCCCGTCCTTTGTCTGCACGAAACTTCTTTTTGCAGGCTGATTGTTTATGACCGTAGGTGTAAGATTCTCGTCAGCCCATTTGACAGCCTTAGCTGTAGCTTGTCTAAATTCCTGCGGTGTCAATCTTTGGTTTTTCCTTGCCTGTTGCGATTGTCGAATTAAGCGGCATGCGGCACACAGTTCATTCTCGGGTATGAAGGCAAGCGTGGTCTTCCCCTTGGCGAGGTCACAGTCGTTACAGCGGCGGATGGTATAGGGGTTATAGTCAGGAACGGCTTTCTGCTCTTTTCCAGCATTGAAGCGGAATATCCCTTTTATATCGCTCTGCAGGGCTTCCTCGCCCCTTGCCATTGCCTCGTCTTGAGGAGTGAGGGGATATTTGGACTTGCGCACCTGCACGACCGTACATCGGCAGCCCCAGCCGTTGGGTGGATAGTAGGATTCCCAGAAGGGGTCGGACATAGGCAATGTAACACCATTTAGCGCAGCGTGTTCCGGGCGCACCTTGCTGTCGCCGGCAGTCCGGTACTGCAGGTTGTAGCGGTCCCCGTCCTCTGCGTACTGCTCCCATTTGGCAGCCATCTCGGCAGATGACTGGACGAAGTTATACTCGGCACGGAGATAATTCCTGTTGTATGTGGTGTCTATTGTTTTAACGTCATTCAAAAAGCGTTCAAACGGTTTTCGATTGCCGTTCTCATCGATGAGCGACGGGAATGCCTCATTCAGTTCATGGAAAGTCTTGAGCCCTGAGAAAATATAGTTGGAGCGTTCAAGCCTTCTGCGCATACCCTCGGACATCTTGACCGTTCTGAAGGAAGTGTCCAGAACGGAGGCGTGGGTTCCGATAAACTCCTGCGCCTGGTCAGATGCAAGGATATTGATGTCAAGCGTCGCCCCTTTCTGCTTGAAAAGTGCTGACATCATATCTTTGAAAGCCTTGGTAAGTTTTGCTTGGACTTTATCCTCGGTTTCCTTGTCGAGTGTCAGTGTGTGGTGGGCAGACTGTAGGATTTCCCTATACCGGCAGTGCAGCCCCACGTAGTCAGTGGGGCTCAATCGAAAAAAGGGTGTACATTTTTCTGCTGCTTTTTCTTATCGGACTCTTTTCCTTTTTGGTCGTCGTTATTTTGCGGCTGCACTTGAGAATCGGAACGAGTTTTATTTTTCTCGTTAGTACGGGAATTGTCGTCCGGGTCTTCCTGTGGCTCCATTACAGGCATATTGTTCCGACGCTCTCCCACGGGCATGGAATATTTCTCCGCGAAGTAAGCCGGGTCCACCTCGTAGCGGTCAGCCACCATCGTCTCGTATGCCACCTGCTGCTCCGGCGTGAAATCAACGGAGTAGTCCCAGTCGAAGCGGCAACCCTTGAGAGGGAATCCATGCGCCACCATGCGTGGCAAGAGCTGATTGTTGATGACATCCCTGAGCATGTCGGCATCCTCTTCCACAAGGTTTTGGAACACCTGCAAGTGGGTCTGGCTTTGCGAGAGGCTGCTTCCGTCCTCAATGGTCATGGTCTGTCCGATGATGAGCTTGGAGAGTTCTGAGTTAGCGCGATCCACGCGCTGGTTGTAGACATTGTAAGCATCGCCACGTGTGGATTCGATAAACTCCAGTTCGGTGTCCAGTGGCATGACGGCGGTCTGCGAGGCACCCGCCTCGATGAGCATGCGGTTCAACCGGTCTATCTCCTTGCTATCACGCGAGGCAGTCTTAGCTATGCGCATGGGCATGCCGAAAATTTCGCCGAAGGTGTCCCAGAAAGCGAGCATATTTTTCTTTGGGATAGTGTGCTGCGCAGCTTTTAAGAACAACCCGAGATTGTCTGGCTGTCCCGCCTCTATGAGCCAGCTGGAAAACGGCGGCTTGCGGTAATCAATTCCCGTGTTCCAGTTTTGCCCAAGGTCGCTCACGACACGCCCATATTCAGGAATAACATGCTTGCGCGGTATAAGCCGAACGCCACTGTAGCAGGAGCACCCGTCGCCGTCCTGCACCACCTCTCCGAGTTCAATGAGCGAATGCCCCCAATATACGGAGTCGAGCACCTGCGTGCACAGTTGCTTGAACCACGACTGGTCAAAGAAATGCAAGGCCTCTTTGTTTTCATTTTCTTTGGCGTCGACGATCTTGAAGGTTTTTGCCATGACAAAGCCCTGTCGTTGCCGCACGCATCCTGAAAGATGTGCGTCTACCTCCGCGTCCCGATAGATGTCGTACAGCCGTTGCCTGTTGGGATTCTGTATGTCAATCGCCAGCTGCCATGCCCTGCGCCAGTCAGCAATGTCTTTCCTGGTGAGTGCGTCGGTGGTCTGCTGTAGCGTCATCACGACATGTTTCATTCGTTTACGGTCATCTTCCTTGGCAAGATTGAAACTTCCGTAGGGGGTATGTATGACGTTCGTTTCCTGTCGTCTTCCAAGTGTGCTGAATATTCTCTTTATATCCATGATGGTTTCTTTCTATTTTTAGTTCACGAGTTAACAAGTTTACAAGTTCACGAGTTAATTCATAATTAAGAATTCATAATTCATACTTTTAGTTGAGAGTTGAGAGATGATGAGTCGTTAGTAAAATTATGAATTATGAATTATCATGAGTTTACCAGTTATTTCTTAAAGGTTTCTGTGAGTGAAAGACGACCCCGACACCTGACGGCTCCCCTGTCGCATCCACGCAGACGGGCAGGTCAGGCACTATCTTTCCCGCCTGTACGCCTTCCAGCCATTTCACGGCACGCTCGTAGCGTTCCTTCCGGATCTCACTGCCCATCTTCTGTGGCATAACCGAAACCATGTGATAGAGGGCTATGTCGCAGGTGTACATAACGATAAGCTTGTTGCGCTCGTCACCTTCTGCATCGAATACCGCCTTGCAGTCGTAAACCGGCCGTAGGTAGCTTGAAATTTCCTCCTGTGCTTCACTCTCCGCATTGGCACGGTTCTTGGCAGAGGTCTGCGATACGGTCTTCAGTGCTGCCTCACCAATAACTACCCTGTAGTCTTCATCTGTGATAAACATGAGTTTGTATTTTTTAGTTTACGAGTTTACGAGTTTACGAGTTAAAAGAGCCTCTCCCCCTTCCCCTCCCCAAAAGGGAGGGGAGTAGTTAGCTTGGCATGTTTTTATTTTTTTTTAGTTTACGAGTTTATGAGTTTCGTGTTTAGTGTTACCAATTATGAATTATGAATTATGAATTATGAATTGCTCACCATCCTACCATGAATTTTTGGCGGTCGGTCTTTTGCCGAACACCGGTTGAAAACTTTCCTGCCTTGCGTTGCGCTGCAGTATCCATATCGCCCCCTCATCTGCGTCAGGCGCATCGTCGTGTACACGGCTGCCACGTTCAAGGGCCAGTGTCTGCTCTATGCCTACCTGCATGTCCGGCGAATCCTTGAGCTTCTCATTATAGAAGACAAAGCCGCGTTCCCACAGCGGACTGACAGCCTCGATGCGCTGTATCTTCTCCGGCTTCTTCCGTTTGTCGGGCATAATCGGCAGGTGGTATCCACGCAGGTTGCCCTCCACGGCGAACTCGTCAAAAATGACGTCCTGCATGAAGTTTGCCTCCATAAAGAAGAGTATGGTCACTTTGTCCCTCGTCCGCTCGTAGAGGTCATAGAGCCACCGTACCATACCCCCGACCGTGTCCTGCCGTACATAGCAGTCGATGAGGTGCAGCTCATTCCCTATCTTGCCCCACAGCCGTGAAGCCTTGTAGTCGTTGGCTGTGGTCGATTTGAAAGACGGGTCGGTATAACACACGAGCATATCATACTTCCGTAGTGCCGGCATAGGCTTATACCTTATCCAGTCGGCACGGAAGATGGTGCCGTCCACGATGGGGTTGTGCATCATTTCCTTCTCCCACGCCCGATAGCCCACGAAGTCGCGGTACTCCTGTGCGTCTTCCTTGGTCCATTTCTCCTTCCATACCGGCTCCCCGTTCTTATCGACGGCCTGAACCTTCGAGACAAACACGCCCCTTGTGGCTGCAATGTTGGCCAAGACTGAGGTCTTTGAGATGAGGTTTCCCACCATGAGGAAACGTCCACGTCCCACGTCGAGTGCCCCGAAGAGTGCTTCTTTCACCCAGTCTGTGAGGTCATGCACGCGCTTCTCGTTACGACAAAGTTCGTCATCGTCAAGGTCATCGATGACGATATAGTCAGGCCGCGCCTCGCGTTCACGTAGCCCGCGTGGCGACTGTCCACGGCCAACAGCAAGAAACTTCACACCAGAGGAGGTCTTGAACTCGCCTGCAGTCCATAGTCCGAGGTTCTTCTGCTGGCCGAAGTCAGCGATGATGCGCTGATTATATTCCAGTTCTGCCTGAATGTCCCCAAGCAACCGGTTGGCGCTGTCCTGCGATTTGCCCACCACGACCATGAAATTGATGAGCCGCTTGGGCTGGAACATGAGCCACAGCGGCATGAAGATATCGAAGTGTGTGGACTTTGCATGTCCTCTGGGCCACATGAAGACAGCTTTCAGGTTCGGAGTGTTCTTTACCTTATTAGCTGCGGCGTTGTGGAACGGTGCATTGTGTACGGTGCGAACCACCTCTCCCGTTGTCTTGTCGCGCAGGGTGAGGAAATGCGGGAAATAATACTCACAAAAAGCGGCATAGTTGGCCAACAGCCTTTTCTTGCGTTTGTCCTTCTGCTCAGGTGTCTCATTGGCAAGAACAGCGGTATCAGTAATGGACTGAATGCGCTTGCAATGTTCTTTCCATTGATCAAATGCTTGTTTCTTTTCTAATGCTGTAGCCATACTTATTCTACTTTATACCCATCTGTTCGGTGAGATACATATCCTGAAATTTATTGATGGTTTTGATGAGTTCCGGCGTTACAGAGGGGTCGATGGTTGCGCGGTACTCCAGCCACTTGGAGAATGCCATAAAGACCTCTATCGCATCCACGACATTTGCCTTCTTGTCGAGCTTCTCGATGACGGAGGACAGTTTGGCGAGCTTGTCGCCCAGCCCTGCTATGAGCGAGGGGTCTTCCGACTCGTTCACCTCGGTTATCAACTTGTCTATGGTGAGCAGCAGTTTGTTCACCAGCTCGGGGCGCGTCACGTTCTTGGCCGCCCGCGCCTCTTTCCAACCATCCGCATTGCACCACTTGGATATGGTAACCCTTGACACCTCTACTTTCTCCGCTATCTCGTTCTGCTCCATTCCTGCAAGGTAGAGAGAGCGTGCCAGTGATTTTTTCTTTTCTGTTTCTGCTTTTGTCATAAATCGGTTTGTTGCTTTACCATGCAAAATTGCCTTATTTTATTGAGGTTGCAAAAAAAAGATGCAGTCACTTCATAGAAGCGTGTAGCGGTTTCATACTTTTTTGGCAATCAGCGATTTATCGCTTAATATTGCAGTCGAAAAAAGTAGATAGTAGACGAGTTGACAAGGAGACAAGTAGACGAGTAAATAGACTTGTTGCTTGAAAACTATCACCTCGTGAACTCGTAAACTCGTAAACTAATAAACTCATAAACTAACGCAAATGGGAAAACGAGTAAGAATATCCAATGACAGTCTGAACAGCTATGGGTTCAGAGTGCTGACGAGCGGCTTGGACGTGGCGCAGTACAACCGCAACCCCGTACTGCTCTATATGCACGAGCGCGGCAACGTGGTGGGTTATGTGAAAGACCTGAAGGTGGAGAACAATGAGGTAACCGGTGAACTGATGTTTGACTGTGCTTCTGAATTGAGCCAACGTTGCAAAAAACAGTTCGAGTTCGGAAGTCTAAGAATGGTGAGCGCCGGTCTGGAGATACTTGAGATGAGTGAGGACAAAGACCTGCTTGTACTCGGGCAGACACGTCCCACCATCACCAAAAGCAAGCTATTTGAGGTAAGCGTTGCTGATGTCGGTGCCAATGATGATGCCCTCGTGCTTCATAAAGACGGAAAAAGAATAACCCTCGGCAGGGACGTAGATTGCCCGCTGCCGCTTTTGAATAATATTAACAAACAAAAAACAGAAGAAATGGAAAACAAAACCATTGCCCTGAATTTGGGGCTGCCTGAAACGGCCACCGAGGCTGAAATCTCCGCCAAGATTGCCGAGTTGAATGCGGTCAAGGAACAGAACGCGTCTCTGCTTCAGGAAAAAGAGAAGCTCACCTTGGCGAGAATCAACAGCCTTGTCGAGCAAGCCATTGCCGACAAACGCATTGAGTTAAACAACAAAGACCAGTTTGTGGAGCTGGGCAAGAAGATTGGCGCGGAGGAACTGGAGAAGACCCTGAAGGCGATGCATCCTTCGGTGAAGCTGTCTTCCGTGATAGGACATCAGGGTGGCGCTCCTACAGGTGAACAGAAGTTCACAAAACTGAGTGATGTGCCAGCTGAGCAAATTGCCACGTTGCGATTGGAGAATCCCGAGGAATACAAACGCCTGTACAAGGCTGAGTATGGTATCGATTGCGAAATCTAAAAGTATAACCCTTTAAAAAAAATTGACAATGAACAGAATTTTAATGCTGCTCGGTACCCTGCTCTTCAATGCAGTGACGGGCGCGACCTTTGCATCGGTTCTTGGGCTTTCCCCCATGACAGGTGCTGTGGGAATGAATGTGGTGGCCGTGCTTGCCGGGACTATGCCCCAAGGCGTGTTGCGTGCCGGAGTATTTACAGAGATATGGACTGGCGAGCTGGTTAAGGCTTTGCGCAGCGGCCTTGAAGGCTCATGGCTCGACGGCGTGCCAGATCAGAGTTCCATCACCAACAACGACGTCATTCACCTCGTCGATGTTGGTGTGGACCCTGACGTGCTGGTGAATAACACCACCTATCCGATTCCCCTTCAGGCATTGGATGATAAGGATATTGCCGTGAAGCTCGATAAGTTCCAAACCAAGGTTACTCCTATCACGGACGACGAACTCTATGCGGTGAGCTACGACAAGATGGCACGGGTGAAGGAAAGTCACGGCAACGCCATCAACGATTCTAAATTCGCCAAGGCTGCCCATGCGCTCTGCGCTCAGAAGAACAGCGCCACCACGCCCGTGCTTACCACTACCGGAGAGCGCGACGCTGAGACGGGTCGCCTGCGCCTGACACCTCAAGACCTTGTGGCGATGAAGCGGGCGTTGGACAAGATGAAGGTGCCTGCGGACAACCGCCGCCTCGTTCTTTGTCCTGATCATGTGAACGACCTGCTGCTCGCCAGCCAGAACTTCCGTGAGCAGTACAACATCGACCGCGGAACCGGTAAGGTAGGCAAGCTCTACGGGTTCGACATCTTCGAGTATGCCAACACGCCGCTCTATACACAGGCTGGTGTCAAGAAAGCACTTGGCGCAAACGCCGAGAAGGGAGAGTTCCAGTGCTCGTTCGCCTTCTACACACCACGCGTGTTCAAGGCCACAGGCTCCACAAAGATGTATTACAGCGAGGCTTCGACCGATCCGGAATACCAGCGTAACAAAATCAACTTCCGCCATTACTTTATCTGTATGCCTAAAAAGAGCGACGCAGGCGTAGTGATGGCAAGCGGTTACAAGGAAAACGCATGATGAGCAAGCCCATGAAATATCTCGTCATCCACTGCACCGCCACGCCGGAGGGGCGCGAGGTGTCTGCGGCTGAGATACGCCGATGGCACACCGCGCCACCCCCGGCAGGCAGGGGGTGGAAACACGTGGGCTACACAGACCTCATTCATCTTGACGGCACCATCGAGCGGCTGGCGCCCAACAACGAAGACGACCGTGTAGACAACTGGGAGATTACCAATGGTGCGGCAGGGTACAACAGCGTGAGCCGGCACATCGTGTATGTGGGCGGATGCGACAGCCACATGCACCCTAAGGACACCCGCACGCTGGCACAGTGCGAGGCGCTCAAGCGATACGTCCTCGAGTTCCACAGCCGGTTCCCGCAGATACGCATCGTAGGACACCACGACCTCAACCCCGCTAAGCAATGCCCCTCGTTCGACGTGGGCCAGTGGATAGCCGAGATAGGCATACGGCAAACGTTCAATCAGCATTTATAACACAGAGCAATGGGAGACACGATATTTCAAATCCTGCAATGGGCAATCCCATCGGGCGGTATCGGCGCCGCCATTGCCTGGATTGCCAACCGACGCCTCAGAACCGTCGAGGAGAAAAAAAAGATAGAAGATACCTACAAGCAGATGTACGACATGGTGAGCCGTGAGCTCATCAGCTTGCAGCAGCAAAACGAAACTAACTATGACAAAATTGAGAATCTTCGCACCGATGGCGACAAGATGCGCCGGGCGCTCAACCGCCTCTCAAGGGCCATCGAGGCTATTCAGATATGCCCTCATCGCACTACTTGCCCTGTCAGCGTGGAGCTGTCGCTCGACCAAGACAGTGACACGCCAAAGCCTGCACGCGGAAAGCATCAGCCTGCAAAGGGACAGTCTCACGACGACGGTCACACAAACATGGCAGAAGCCGCTGAGGGTTCCCATGTCGACGGTAGGTCTCAAGCTGCCACTCGACAGCATCAGGCAGCTGCCACCAGGGGCGGCGTACACGGCAAGGGACAAACAGGCGGCTGTCAAGCTCCAAAGGAAACCGGCAAGGGGGAATGAGCCAGAGCAAATCATCATTGAGGCACAATGCGACTCTCTGGAGCTGGTAGCCGAAAGTTACTCGAAGAACATCATCACGCTGAAACGGCAACTCAATGAGGCGAACAGGTTGAACAGCGAGTTGAAGGAAACGGCAAGGGAGCGCGCCGCCCCCGGTCTGAAAATTATATTCATCGCCTTCATCGTCGGGGTGGCGACCGGCATAGTATTAACCCTGTTGATTGTCGGCTGCATTCGGCAAAACAAGAGAGCTTGATTGCGCTCATTTGCACGACAATTAACCAATTTAACAAGAAAGATATGGCAAAAAGTGTTTTAGACGGAACTGACCTCATCCTATCTATCGGTGGGAATGCACTCGGTTTCTCGACAGGCTGCAAGGTTTCTACCTCTGCCGAAACAGGAGAGCGTGTAACCAAGGAGGCTTCAGGCGGCAAATGGAAAGAGAGTTACATCAAGAGCTTCTCGGAGCAGATTACCGCCGATGGTGTGGTACTTACGGACGGAACAGCAGAAGTTCCAAGTTATGATCAACTGAAAGATGCTATGCTGAAGGGTGAGCCTGTTGATGGCGCATACAACCTCCGTGACGGTGACAAACGTACAGGAAAAGCCAGCGGAGGGTATAAAGGTAAGTATCTCATCACGTCATTGGACCTTGACGGTCAAGCTGGCGATGATGCGAAGTATTCCATCACCCTGCAGAACAGCGGTGCGGTAACGAAAGTCGACTCTGGGCTGTCAGGCGGAAATTCTGTATCACCTAGAGGATAAAAAGAAATTATTATGGACAACAAGAAACTTAACAAACTGAAGATAGCCGGCAAGGAATATCCCTGCCGTGTAACTATGGGAGCAATGGTGCGCTTCAAACATGAGGCAGGAAAGGACGTGAGTGAACTGAAGCAGAACGATATATCGGAACTGGTACTCTTCATCTTCTGCTGCGTAAAGAGTGCGTGCCATGCGGACAAAGTGGACTTCGACATGGACTTCGAGATGTTTGCCGACTCATTGGAGCCGGACAGTGTCAATTCCTTCTACGAGGAAATGGCTGCCTCACAAAAAAAAACGGAGAACCCGGTGCGAGGCAAGTAAGCATTGACGAATTGCTGGGATTGGCCTTGGGGTGCATCGGGATGAGCAGGGATGACTTTGAACGGTGTACCCCTTTTGAGTTTTACGAAGTATGGAACAGGTGGGGGCAACAGCATAGGGATAAGGAGCGTGCCGATTGGGAACGGACAAGGATGATGGGTATGTTTTTTATTCAGCCGTATGTGAAAGGTAAATTGACGGCTCATGACGTTCTCCCATTTCCATGGGACGAGGATGAGAATCTAACCAAGAAAGAAAAGATCAGTAAAGAAGAATTCATCAAGCGTTTTGAGGAAGCTAAACAACGCAATGGATTAAAGTAGCACTAACAAATGGCAAAGGCAGTAGAATTTCAAATCAAGATAAAAAGTGTCGATGGTAACGTTTTGAAAAACCTTACCGTAGAAGCCACAGGACTTGACGAGGCCTTGGATAAGGTGGGAGAAACGGCACGAAAAACAGGCTCACAGCTGAAAGAGATGGCAGCGAGGAGCATGATATTCGAAGGTGCGATGCGATCAATCGAAACTCTCCGTGATATGGTTGGAGGACTCGCCGCTCCATTCAACAGTTTTGAAACTGCCATGCGGAGTGCCAACACAATGGCAGGCAAGAGCGGAGAGGAATTCGACGCGCTTTCTGATAAGATTGTCGGCTTGAGCAAGAAAATACCATTGGCTCGTGAGGAACTTGCCAACGGATTATACCAAACAATATCCAACGGTGTTCCAGAGGACAACTGGATAGAATTCTTGGATCAATCAAGCAAGGCTGCTGTCGGCGGACTTGCCGATTTGGGACAGACCGTAACGGTAACATCAACCCTCATCAAAAACTATGGGTTGAATTGGGATAAAGCCGGGGCTATACAGGACAAAATACAGATGACCGCCAAAAACGGTGTTACGAGCTTTGAACAACTTGGTCAGGCACTGCCCCGTGTCAGTGGAAGCGCCTCCCAGCTGGGCGTGTCAATGGATGAGCTTATGGCGGTCTTCGCAACCACGACCGGCGTTACCGGTAATACGGCAGAGGTCTCTACCCAGCTGTCTGCCGTTCTGAACGCGCTCATTAAACCGTCCGCGGAGGCGACAAAGGCAGCGGAGGCTATGGGCATAGGCTTCAATGCTGCAAGCGTACAGGCTGCAGGAGGGCTTGAGAACTTCCTATTGGGGTTGGATGCAAGCATTCAGGAATATTCAGCCAAGACGGGGCAGCTTAGTGAAACTATCTATGGACAGCTGTTCGGCAGCGCGGAGGCATTGCGACTGCTCGGTTCCCTGACAGGTGAGCAAAAGGACAAGTTCTCGGAAAACATCGGAGCAATGGCCGACTCTGCTGGTACGATTGATGAAGCCTTCAATGAGATGGCAAGCACGGGAGACAGTGTCGGACAAATGCTTAAGAATCAAGTGCAGTCCATGCTTGACTGGGCGGGTTCCTTGGCAAGTACCTCTGCCCCCTATATGGAAATGATAGCCAACACGGGACTGGCGTTAATGAGTATGGCACAACTGAAAGGCGGTTTGGTGGCCGTTGTGTCTGGATTGAGGGCTGTCAAGATTGCCACTCTCGCACAGGCTGCAGCCTCAAAGATTGCCGTGCTTGCTTCCAATGCTTGGAAGATAGCACAGATAGCACTGAATTTCGTGCTGAGTGCCAATCCCATTGGCATAGTCATTATGGCGATAGCCGGACTGGTAGCCATATTGGTGGCAGCCTATAACAATAGTGAGACCTTCCGCAACATCTGCGACCAAGTATGGGCTGTGGTAAAAGACTTGGCTTCCGCTGTATGGGACTTCCTTGTGAAAGCCTTTGAAAAGGCAAGTGCTGTCATCAAGGAGGCTTGGGAATGGGTAAAGAAGTTCTTTGGCATAGATGACAGCGGTCCTGCAAAACAGACAGGAGGAATAGAAAAGCAGACCAAGGCGCTGAAAGAGAACACGAAGGCAAAGACCGAGAATGCACAGGCGGCACTCAAAGGGAACAAGAAGTTCAATTCTCCTGTCAAAAAAGACAAAGATAAAAAGAGGAACAAGGACCTGTATGACGGAAAGAAACTCATAGCCAACGCCACGAGTTACAAGGAGCTTGGCAACAACATCCAGTTTTATCAGAACAAACTCGAAACGACCAAGGGCTCCGAGACCAAGACTATCGCCCTCTATGCCCAGAAAATAGCCATGCTCCAAAAGCAGCAGGAAACCATCAGCCGTATTCAGGATATGGCTGCACGCCCTACGGAGCTGAAATCCCTTGAAGACATCAACAATGAGATAGCCTACCAGCAGACACTCCGGGAGCGTGCCACGAAATCAGACCTTGCCGGGATAGACAAGGAAATACAGCGTTTGAACGACCTTAAAACGGCATTTGAACGCAGTGCGCACATAGATGTAGGCATTGACAAGATAAAGACATACAAACAGCTGGAGGAAGAGATACAGTTCTACTCAGACTTGCTGAAGACCGCCACGGAAGAGGAACGTATCGAAATACAGAAGCAAATCAATGCTTTGAATGACCTGCGCAAAAAGTGGGACGATACACTGGACGAGCTGAAAAAGCCTGAAGATATTTCAAGGCTGGACAGCATAGAGGAGCTGGATACAGCTATCAGCTACTACCAGTCCAAACAGAAAAAGGCAAGTGCCTCGGAAATATCCGAGATAGAGCGTACCATTATGGCACTGGAGAAAAAGCGTGATGCCATGAAACAGCTGACACGTATCCCTGAACTGCAGGACGAGGTGGGCAAGCTCAATGGTATGAACGGCAGGGAACTTACGCTGGAACTTCAGGTAATGGGCTTGGATGGAGTGAAGAAGCGTATCAAGGAGCTGCAGGATATGCTCTCTGATGCGAAGAACCCAATGGACGAAAGCCAGCGCGCCGAAGTGAACAAACTGGTGGAGAGTTATGAGAACTACCAGAAGATCCTTAAAAAGAGTAATGTTACGGTAGAGAATTCGTGGAGTTCTCTCAAAGGCATAGGTGGCGGTATCTCTTCACTGACAGATGCTCTTGAGGGCAATCGAGGAGCTTGGGAAACCATTACCAGTGTGGTGGACGCAGCTATACAGATTTATCAGGGCATCAACAGCATCATTGCGATTGTGCAGGCACTCACTGGTGTTACGCAGGCAAATACCGCAGCCACAATGGCACAAGGCGTGGCCAAGACTACAGAGGCTACGATAGACACCACGGCTACAGGTATTGAGGTTACGAACAGCGCAGCTCGGACTGCCGCTACTCATGCGGAGACTACAGCCGATGTCGCAGGTGCAGCTGCCAAGACAATGAAGGCCCATGCGAGCATACCCTTCGTGGGCATAGCAGTGGGCGTGGGTATGGTGGCTTCATTGGTCGGCATGATGATGTCTCTTCCGAAATTTGCCAACGGAGGTCTGGTCTATGGACCGACACTCGCCCTTATGGGAGAATATGGCGGAGCAAGCTCCAACCCTGAAGTAATAGCGCCACTTGACAAACTAAAATCTCTGATAGGCGATACAGGCGGCGGTTTCAGCGGTAAGCTGGAGGCAAGGCTCCGTGGACGGGACATCGTGATAGCCCTTGCCAACGAGACGCGCATTAACAGGAAAAAGACGAATATAAAAATATAACAAATATGTACATACACGGACATTTCTACAACCAGCTCAACGAGCGCATAGAGGTGCATATCCTCACGAAAGGCAGCCATACGCCCAACATGGAGATAGGGGCGAAGGAGAGCGGCATCAGCTGGACCGACGACCCCGTGGACATCACGAGCCAGGTCAGCGACACCTTCGACGCACTGCTCTGTCAACAGGCGAGCGTGAGGCTGCTCACAAAAAATTTCGTGCCCGACTTCTTCTGCGCGTCATGCCGCGACGTGGTGGTCAACATCTATCGGGAGGGTGAATGTCTCTTCGCCGGATTCGTAGAGCCACAGACTTACTCGCAGGGATATAATGAGGAGCAAGACGAGATTGAGCTGAGCTGCATCGACATACTCACGGCGATGCGGTATGCCAAGTACCAGGACGTGGGAACGCTGGGGGTGGCATACGCTGGCATCAAGGCCACGGCAAAACAGCGCACGATGGCAGACATCATCATCCAAATGCTCAGAGACATCACCAAGGGGGTCGATGTCAAGGGACAGGGAAAGGAGGCATTATTATACGACGGAAGCCGCGCTGTCGACAGGCTCGAACAGGACAAATATTCGCTTTTCAGCCACCTTTCCGTCAATGAGCTGCTCTTTCTTGGCGATGACGAGGATGAGGTGTGGCAGCAGGACGAAGTGCTCGAGGAAACACTCAAATACCTCAATCTACACATCAGGCAAGAGGGCTTCACATTCTACATCTTCGCATGGGAAAGCGTAAAGAGCCAGCAGCCCATCAAGTGGCGTGACCTCGTCAGTGCACAAGAGGCGGTCACCACAAGGCAATGCGTGGACATCAGTAACAGCAACGTCGTCGGCGAAGACACTACCATCAGCGTTGGCGAGGTGTATAACCAGCTGCTGCTCACATGCAAGACCGAGAGCGTGGAGAACGTCATCGAGAGCCCGTTTGACAACAACACACTCGCAAGCCCCTACAACGCCAAGCAAAAATATATGACCGAGTACAGTTGCGATGGAGAGGGAAACTCCTCCATCGACGCTTTTGACGCCATCACGCATGGAAGAACGACTGATTATGACGGAGCCTACATCACAGATTGGTTCGTCCGCGTCATGGAGAACCAGCAGTGGAGGTTCCCAGTCAACGGTACGGGAAGCATCATGCAGCAGTACAGTCAAAGTGGGCGCAACCAGCAGGCGTTGCCCAACGCATTGAGAAACAATGACGCAGCAGCCATCATCGCTTTTGGAAAGGTCGAACAGCCATGCGCGGTAAAAGACAACGCACCCATTTCAAAAGTGCAAATGACCAACTACCTGGTGGTGAGTGTCAACGGAAACGGTATCGACAACAACCCAGCGAAAGTGTTTCCAAACGAGCAAAGTCTCAAGGCATCCATTCCAAGGGCAGTATACGAGGGAAGTGCGTCGGGAGGGGTATTCTCACCAAGCGATGACAAGACAACCAACTACATCGTTATCAGCGGAAACGTCATTCTCAATCCCCTCATGCCGCTCACCGACAATTTCAAGGCCATCAACACCTACCAACCCAGCGAAGCGTACACAGGAACAGGAATCAGACAGTGGTGGCACCACACGGTGCCGGCAAAAAACGACAGGAACAAGTATTACACCCAACAGTGGTGGAAAGCCGACACGCCCGCCCAAGAGCCTATGTGGGACAGGGATACCACGCTCGGACTGGTACCCTTCACGGGGTCAGCGCCAGAGCAAATCGAGTTCAACTACAGTGCAATTGGGGACGGAACAGACAGAATTTCAAAAGTAGCGGTGCTGGCTTGCATGCTCATCATCGGAGACATGTGCGTGGTTGAGGAGGGGGACGGGGGCAGTCCCGATAACTTCAAATGGAGAGAATACAAAACCAGGGAGCAGTGCTCCAGCGACGACGAGTATTACCAGCAGTGCTTCACCATTGGCTTCGATCCAAAAGTAGGAGACAAGCTCATCGGAAGAAAATTTGACATACAAAACAATATCAGCTACAAAATGGGGATTGACGTCGAGGGAACCGCCATTCCCATCAGACAATCCGATAAGGTAAGTGGACAGGTGAAGTTCATGATCCTCGGACCGGTAAACGCCACGTGGGAGAACATCACAAGGAGGCACCCCACCTTCTTCAGGCATACCAAGTGGACCAGCAACACCATTTCACTGCTGGCGAACGTCAGCAGCATTCTCATCGAGGATTTTCAGGTGAAGGTGTACAGCGACAATGGGATGATCGAAAGACCGGGCGACAGCGACATCGTCTACATGAGCGACGACAAGCAGCAGTTTGTTAACAGGAAGGATGACATCGAATTCAAAATCAACTCGGCACTCACCTCGGAGGAATGCAGGCAGCTGGGCGTGGCACAGGGGGTATGCATGAGCACGCCGCTCAACTTGCTCACTGGCGACGGGGTGGTCAATATCTACGACCACACAACGGGGAGACAGGCAAAGCCGGAGCAGCTATATGTAGACAGCTATTACAACGAGTACCACCAGCCGAGAATTCTCATGACGCAAAAGCTCACCGACAAGAAGGCGCAACGCGTCAGCACGTTCAACCATTACAGGCATCCAGCAATGGGAAAGAACTTTTTCGTACAAGGCATCACAAGGAACCTTGAATCGGGAGAAGCTGAAATGTCGTTAAAGGAGATTGAACCATGATAGACGTAAAGATTATCAAAAAACCGAAAAACAAGGCTACAACGCCAACGGTCAGGACACCAGGAGCAGCCTATGGAGACAAGTCCGTCAAGGAGGCGGTGCACGCCACTAAAGCCGATATGGCGAAAATGGCGGAAAAGGCAAGCCTCGCCGAACAGGCTGAGCATGCCAGGAAGGCGGACGAAGCAACAAGGGCGGATGAGGTGAGCTTGGAATCAAAAACACTGGCGCACTTCCTACGAAACGACATACCTAACACGGCAGCAGAGGTCATCACCTTCCTCAAGGGAGTCGTGGCAAAGGCGGTGAGCTACTTCAAAGGAATCATCAATGAAGGCGACATCACCAACAAGGGAAACATCACCAATGAAGGTGATATAACCAATAGCGGAAACATGTCAAACAGTGGAGATATATTCAACGCTGGAAACATCAATACAAAGAACCTCACAGTGACAGGGAAGGCGACATTCTTTGAGCTGGAAATACTCAAAGCGAAGGCGGCGGGCGGGATCATCATACAGAGTGTAGCAACGTTCAAGGTAGATGATTGCGAGGAAACGGCAGATGGCTATGCGTGCTATCAACGAGCAGAGCAAGACGGCGTGAAGCTTGTGCAGATGTGTGAAGTGAATGACCAGATGATGTGTTACGGTGGGTTCAACGTAGGGGTTGGTACGAATCACAATGTCAGCAATCACTTTTATTGGCGATTAGTGACGGAGGCTCCAACAACGTCTGTCAGGCGAAACATTGACGGTGAAGAGGTAGAATGCCTGAAGATTGTGCTAAGCAGGACGGATTGCGCCGAGGGCAGCGATGTGCCACTGGTAGGTGATGAAACGGCACAGATAGGAAATAGAACCAACACAGACAGGCAGAGCGTGATCGTGAATAGTGCTTACAAGAGTATTGACGTCGGACTGGTTGCTCCATACTGGGCAAAGTATGTCGGTGTGAACAACTATGACTTAAGCAAGCATCGGGAGACGTACTTTGCACGGAATGACAATCAGATTGTGGGCAACTTGAGGGCAAAGAGTTCAACGGGAGAGTTGAAGCCCGTACCGGTACTGCTCGGTGAATGGAAAAGCGGAAAGGAATACGGCTACTATGACAGCGTAACACATGACGGTAGGCAATGGTTGTGCATCGTAGAGCCTGGTAAGAGAACTACAGAAGTGCCGGGCAAGGGTGATGCCTGGATGCTATTGGTGGACAAAGGCAGCAAAGGAGACAAAGGGGATAACGGGGAGAGTAGTTATACAGTAAACATTTTCACCGATACGCCCAACGGCAATATCATTCGTAATGGGCAAGGCTCGGTTTGGCTTTTTGCCGTGGTGTATTATGGCACGAAAGAAATTACGGAAACGCTGAAAGATTGGCAGTTCTCGTGGGTCATCCATAGCGGTAATCCCGAGTTTGACACGATTTGGAACAAACGGCACCAGCAGTGCGGAAGCAGAATAGAACTGAGTGCGCAGGAGGTGAACAACATGGCACAAGTGGAGTGCTTGATTAGTAGACAAGTTGACGAGTAGACAAGTAAATAGACTTTTTGCTTATAGTCTATCACCTCGTAAACTTAAAAACTCGTAAACTTAAAAACTCATAAACTTCTATGTTGCTTTCCAAATAATTGGAAAATATTTGTAATTTATTAACTGTTCATTATCATTCACTTAGCGTGA
>NZ_QFFX01000045.1:0-24500 GCF_023522295.1 Prevotella sp. TCVGH
TCATCATTATCGTCACTATGAGGGTCTACGTCTGCTACCCTCTGTCTGTGAAGAGATAATAATTCAGCAGACCCTAAATAAAACAATAAAAATTAAATATATACTTATTATTCAAAGACGCTTTGATTTTCCCGTAGGAATCCAAGCTATCTGATTTTTTTACGCCAATGATTGTTCATTATGTACATAGTAACCTATTACAGGCAAATTATCTTGGTGCAAATATAGAGATAAATATTAAAACAAACAAATAAAAATCTTCTTTTTTAATATTTAGACAAGTTTTTTTATTTAATCTCTCATTTACACGCAAAATAACACGTTATTTTTTCACTATATGTGCCGTTCTCACTATATAATAAGGTATCGGTGTGAAATATCATCAGATGGATTTGTTTAGAATTCTGCACTCTTGGGTGTGCGTGGGAAAGGAATCACATCTCGAATATTTTGCATTCCCGTAACAAAGAGGATGAGACGTTCGAAGCCTAATCCAAAGCCACCATGAGGGCAAGAACCAAATTTACGAGTATCAAGATACCACCACATATCTTTCATAGGGATGTGGCGACGCTCGATTTCGCCCAGCAGCTTTTCATAACTTTCTTCACGAACCGACCCTCCGATGATTTCACCAATCTGTGGGAAGAGCACATCTGTACCTTGAACCGTTTTGCCATCTTCGTTGATTTTCATATAGAAGGCTTTGATTTCCTTCGGATAATTGTACATGATGACAGGTTTCTTAAAGTGGTGTTCCACCAAATAGCGTTCGTGTTCACTCGCCAAATCCATTCCCCATGATACAGGATATTCGAACTTTTGTCCGCTCTTTACCGCTTCTTCCAAAATCTTGATGCCTTCGGAATAATCAAGTCGCACAAAGCTACCACTTACAACGCTCTGCAATCGTGTCAACAAGGTTTTGTCAATCATCTTGTTTAAGAACTCAAGATCGTCCTTACAATTGTCCAAAGCCCATTGCACACAATACTTGATAAATTCTTCTTCAATGCCCATCAGATCATCCAAATCTGTAAAAGCAATTTCGGGTTCAATCATCCAAAACTCTGCCAAATGGCGAGGGGTGTTGGAGTTTTCTGCGCGGAAAGTTGGTCCAAAGGTATAAATCTGCCCTAAAGCGGTGGCACCCAGTTCACCTTCCAACTGTCCTGAAACGGTGAGCGATGTCATTTTTCCAAAGAAATCATCATCATATTTCACCTTTCCTTGTTCGTCGCGCGGTAAATTATTCAAATCTTGCGTAGTTACTTGAAACATCTCACCTGCTCCTTCTGCATCCGAGGCAGTAATAATAGGTGTATGGAAATAAAAGTAACCATGGTCGTGAAAATACTTATGTATAGCGATTGCCATATTGTGGCGAATGCGCATCACCGCTCCGAAGGTGTTGGTGCGCAAACGCAGATGTGCATGCTGTCGCATATATTCAAACGACTGCCCTTTTTTCTGCATTGGATAATCGTTGCCACACAAGCCATAAATCTCAATTTCTTTTCCTTGAATTTCTACGGTTTGTCCTTGTCCTTGACTTTCCACCAAAGTGCCAGAGACACATAAGCATGCGCCTGTTGCTATGTTTTTAAGTGTTTCGGGGTCTATTGTTTCTGGATCAACGACTATTTGTACGTTCTTAATCGTTGAACCATCATTCAGTGCTATAAAGTGTACGGCTTTACTACTGCGATGAGTACGCACCCAACCTTTTACCAGCACTTCTTGATTGAAGTCTGTACTCTGAAGGACATCAATAATTTTTGTACGTTTCATTGTTTTTTTAGTTTACGAGGTGACAAGTTGACGAGTTGACGAGAGAACTATAAAAATAGGAAACTACATGACTATATAACTATATAATTAGAAAATTAGCCAACAATCGAACTTACCCTCTTCTGTTTTACTCAAATGCGCCCATTCTCAGCATATCTACTTCCTGAGCGGTGAGGAATCGCCAATCGCCACGGCGCAGATTCTTTTTGGTTAAACCTGCAAACTGCACTCGATCCAATTTAATAACTCGGTAGCCCAAGCTCTCAAAGATGCGACGCACAATGCGATTTTTACCACTATGGATTTCTATTCCTACTTGATTTTTCTCTGTCTCATCTGTATATTCTATGGCATCTGCATGGATTTCACCATCTTCTAACTCAATTCCCTCAGCAATTTGTTGCATATCGTGCGCAGTTACATTTTTATCTAAGAACACATGATATACTTTCTTCTTTAGAAACTTAGGATGAGTTAATTTGCTTGCCAAATCCCCGTCGTTGGTAAATAAAAGTACTCCTGTGGTGTTTCTGTCTAACCTACCCACAGGATAGATACGCTCAAGACAAGCATTTTTCACTAAGTCCATGACCGTTTTTCTTTGTTGCGGGTCATCACTGGTGGTCACGTAATCCTTGGGCTTATTCAATAGCACATATACTTTCTTCTCTAAAGAAACAGGCTGATCGTGGAACACCACCTCATCTGAGCGTAGGACTTTCGTTCCCAATTCTGTTACAACTTCGCCATTTACCTTCACTACTCCAGCTTGGATAAACTCATCAGCCTCACGCCGACTACATACACCCGCATTTGCCAAGTATTTATTTAATCGAACAGGAACTGTCGGATCGATATGCTCTTCATTATATTCAATCCGCTTCTTCAAACTATATTTTGCATTCGGGTTGTAGTTAGAAGAATGTTGACGATAACCTCCTTGCTGGTAACCGCCTCTATTGTATCCACCCCGATTTTGATAATTGCCACGTGGTTGATACCCTCCTCGATTGTAACCTCCCTCACGAGAGTATCCACTCTGACTATCATTGTTGTTATAACGTGGGCGATAACCACCCTGACGAGACTGATATCCATTCTCGCCATCATTGTTGTATCGTGGGCGGTATCCACCGGACTGTCGGGATGAATAACCTTCGTCTACATCATTATGGTATCGAGGGCGATAACCTTCCTGTCGACGTGACTGATAGCCACTTTGGTAGTCACGACGATAACGAGAGCGATATTCTCCTTGCTCATTATTCGAATAACGAGGTCGATAAGGACGCGAAGGAGTTCTTTCTACATTATTATTTTCTAAATTATTCCCAAAACCCTCTGGGCGAAAGCCACTCTCACTTGTTGGTCTACTCATCCGTTCACCATCATAAGGACGTTGAATGCGACGACGAGGTCTTCGCTCACCGTAACGAGCATCTCTTTCATTATTTCCCGAAGGCCTTTGGTAAGTCTCACGACTTTGATTGCCCTGCTCTAAGGATTGCTCCTGAAAATTCTTTTCTAATTCTGAATCCATCATTTTTAATCAACTTTTCTGTGTAAATAATTAGCCTCACGGCTGATTTTGATATATTTTTATTTTCTGATTTTATTATCGTAATAAATAGGTCTGAAAAACCGAAACGTTTAACGTGCCGTCCATCTTTCAAAGGCGTCACTGCTTCTCCCCTTTCACACTTACACACCTGTGTAATTATGTGGTGTAATCGCCAGCAGTTCTTTTTTTATTTCGTCACTTACATCCAAATTCTGAATGAACTCATGGATGGTCTGTTCGGTCATCTGGTGGTTGGTACGTGTCAATGCTTTCAACGCTTCGTATGGATGCGGATAGGCCTCGCGACGCAAAATGGTTTGGATAGCCTCTGCGACCACTGCCCAAGTTTTATCCAAATCTTGATACAGTTTGTCTTCGTTCAAGATAAGCTTGCGTAATCCCTTCAATGTGCTCTGAAGGGCTATCATTGTGTGTCCTATTGGAACACCGACATTACGCAACACCGTAGAGTCTGTTAAATCACGTTGCAACCTGCTCACTGGCAATTTCTGAGCCAAGAATTGTAAAATGGCATTGGACATGCCTAAATTACCCTCGCTATTTTCAAAATCTATCGGGTTCACCTTGTGGGGCATAGCACTCGACCCAACTTCTCCTGCTTTGATTTTTTGCTTAAAGTACTCCATGGAAATATACATCCAAAAGTCTCTATCCATGTCTAATACAATAGTATTGATACGGCGCAAAGCATCAAAGAAAGCCCCCATGTGGTCATAATTACTGATTTGGGTGGTGTATTGCTCTCGCTGCAAACCCAACTTCTCCTGCACGAAGCGATTACCAAAATCCTTCCAGTCGATAGCAGGATAAGCCACATGATGTGCATTATAGTTTCCTGTAGCACCGCCAAACTTAGCACTCATCTTACAAGTCTCGAGAAGCGATAACTGTTCACGAAGTCGATAAACATACACCATGAGTTCTTTGCCCAAACGAGTTGGCGAAGCAGGCTGTCCATGAGTTTTTGCCAACATTGGCACGTCCTTCCATTGCGCAGCATAGGTTTCCAACTGTTCTACCAATTCTTCAATACAGGGAATCAGCACTTCATGCAGCGCCTCCTTGATAGACAAAGGCACACTGGTGTTGTTAATGTCTTGTGAAGTAAGTCCAAAGTGGATAAACTCTTTGAACGTTTCCAACCCACCTATTTTATCAAACTCTTCTTTGAGGAAATATTCAACCGCCTTGACATCGTGATTGGTCACCTTTTCTATATCCTTTACACGTTGTGCAGAAGTTTCATCAAACTTTTGATAAATGTCTCGAAGCCTCGGGAACAAAGAATGATTAAAGTTTTGGAGTTGAGGTAACGGAAGTTCGCAAAGGGCAATAAAGTACTCTATTTCCACGCGTATGCGATAGCGAATGAGCGCATATTCTGAAAAATAATCTGCCAGTGCAACTGTTTTGCTGCGATATCTCCCATCAATGGGCGAAATGGCGGTTAAAGCGTCAAGTGTCATTATCTTATTATGTATATTTCCTAAAGGGTAGCACCAGCCCAAAACAATCGAACTGTCTTCATTTGCAAAGATGCATCCTATTTTCTGTAAAGATTGCACGAGCCGAAGACAGAGAAAGTTTACATTCTTTGTTAAGGCGCAGCCTATCTTCTGCAAAATTACACATTTTAATCGATAACATCATCAACTTTTTGATATTTTAATAGAAAGTTTATGAAACAATAATTTTCGTAGAAGCCTGTTGCGAGAAGCTTAAATAAGAATGTTTAGTCGAAGATGAACGCCAACAAAAAAGTTCTGTCTTCCACCAACGACAGAACTTTAAGAAGTGGGCGTTGACGGATTCGAACCGCCGACCCTCTGCTTGTAAGGCAGATGCTCTAAACCAGCTGAGCTAAACGCCCTTACTTTTTGTAGTAAGCGAGTGCAAAGATAAATGCTTTTTATGAAACTCACAAATATTTTCCAAAGTTTTTGCAAAACTTTTTTGAACATCCTCAGCTCTTCCATGGAAGAGTAATATTTTTACAACGAAAAGAACGCCCCAAAAACAAGCCTGTATCATATTGGGTATTACCCTACATGGAAGGACAATATATGCTGAATTTTCTTTACAAAGTGCCTCTCATAACTCGCGTGTAAACAACCAACGGCACAATTGGTCGCAAATACGCTAAATATGAGCGATGTTCATAATTCATTGTTGTTGAGGATATTATACAAAATCCACTTCTTTTCATTCCTATTTTTACCATTTATTTGCAGCTAAAGCATTGCTCTAAGCTTGGAATTTGCATGCTTTAATGCTCTCATAGTATGTGAATAACACCTCTAATGAGTGCTTTCAAGACCGTTAAGTCAATGTTCTAACTTTATGAGACGATTTATTTGTTAAAATCAGCACATTCTTGTCCATCGTTTGCCTATTAAATTTTTCTATTTTGAAGATTTTGGATGGTCGTTTTTTGGTAAAATTACAGGACAAACACAAGGAATGCCGTTATGAAGATATCACAACTTTCGAGAGGACAAGACAAAAAAATTCCCTGCAATCTCGAAAGATTACAAGGAAACACCCCTTGTGGGCGTTGACGGATTCGAACCGCCGACCCTCTGCTTGTAAGGCAGATGCTCTAAACCAGCTGAGCTAAACGCCCTTACTATTTGTAAGCGGATGCAAAGGTATGCCATTTTTAGATAACTACCAAACTTTTGAAGATATTTTTTGTTGTGCACCCTATTTTTCTGTATCTTTGTAGCACAATAACATAAAATATAAAAGAGAATGAAAGAAAAAGTAGTTAGCGGAATACGTCCTACAGGATTTTTGCACTTAGGCAATTATTTCGGCGCAGTAAAAAGTTTCATAGAGATGCAAAACAGTTATGACTGTATGTTCTTTATTGCAGACTGGCACTCATTAACCACTCGCCCAAAGCCTGAGGATATACAGAAAAGTGCACGCGTAATTCTTGCTGAATACTTAGCTTGTGGTATCGACCCTGACAAAGCACCTATCTATATACAGAGTGATGTAAAAGAAACTTTGGAGTTGTACTTATACCTTAACATGAACACCTATATTGGCGAACTGGGACGTGTGACAACTTTTAAGGAGAAAGCCAGAAAGCAACCCGACAACGTGAATGCTGGTTTGTTTACTTACCCCACTCTGATGGCAGCAGACATTCTACAGCATCGCGCAAAGAAAGTGCCCGTGGGCAAAGATCAAGAACAAAACATGGAAATGGCTCGAAAATGTGCTGCACGTTTCAACCGCATTTATGGTGTTGAGTTCTTCCCAGAGCCAGAGAATTTCTATTTTAACGCACAGGCGTTAAAAGTACCGGGACTGGACGGAAGTGGAAAAATGGGAAAAAGCGAGGGCAATTGTATCTATTTGCATGATGATGACAAGACGATAACCAAGAAGGTGATGAAAGCTGTTACCGACAATGGACCACAGGCTATCAACAGCGAAAAGCCAGAAGTGATAGAGAATTTGTTTACATTCTTGAAAATTGCTTCCACACAAGACACCTATGATTATTTTAATGAGAAATGGAACGACTGTTCCATACGTTATGGCGACTTAAAAAAGCAAATTGCGACAGACCTCTGTGCTGTGGTAGCGCCCATCCGTGAGAAAATTCAGGAATATATGGGCAATGCAGAACTACTCGATAAGATTGCAAGAGAAGGAGCTGACAGAGCCAGAGAGAGTGCAAGTGCAACCTTACAAGAGGTGAGAAGTATTATCGGTTTCAGAAAATAAGAAATAGCACACAAGCGTTAGCAACAGCTTCGCTGCAACAATAAACCTATAACGCGAGAGGGGATTCATGGTTGGCATGAGTCCCCATTTTTGTTTGACAATAGCAGTGCCCTAACAGTATTATCAACAGCAAATGACACAAACACTGGATGCCCTAACAGCACCTACATTGGATGACTCGAGGTTCTCAATGCGTGCGAAACACAACGCATGCGTAGGCTTTGAGATGATTGCCGAATCGGAAGGTAGAAGAAAGAAAGTATCCTGTTTGTAAAAATCGATTCGTAAAGACCATTATTATACAAAGGTCACGCTACCAGCTTACGAATAGTCTTTACACAAAATAAGGGTGAGCCATTACAGCACACCCTTATTTATTGTTTGATTTAAAAAATCTTTGTTAATTACGCTTATTCGGTAATCTTAACAGTAGCACGACGGTTGAACGAGATTGGAGAAAGCTCATCAACACCACCATTACCCTTGGTAGAGATGTTGTCACGGCTTACACCCATCTTAACGAGTTCGTTAGCAACGGTCTTAGCACGCTCTTCTGACAACCACTGGTTGTGTGCTGGCTTACCTGTTGCGCTATCAGCATAACCATTAACTTCCAACTTGCAGTTGTTCTCCTTAGCATACTTAGCAACAGCCTGTACGTTTACGAGATCCTTCTGAGAAGCGATGTTTGTCTTGTTGAGATTGAAGAATACAGAAACTGGAGTAGTAACAAATTCCTTCACAGCAGGAGTCTCTACTGGCTTTTGGTTAGCCAACATATCCTTCAGACGTGCATTTTCAGCATTAGCATCGTTGAGCTGTGCATTCAAAGCATCAATTTGTGACTGAGACAAAGCCTTGATAGCGTCAACATCAGGAGTCTTATCCCAAGATGCCTTACCCAAGTTGAATGTCAAGCCGAGTTCTGCATAAAGATTGTTATCGTGTGATTCCCAACCACGTGTAGCAATAGTAGTTTCATTACCACCATCAATATCAGTTTCCAAACGATTCCAACCAGCCTCTAAATGAAGAGAAACATGTTGACCCAAGCGGAATGTATTCAAGATACCTGCGCTTAAGTCCATTGCGTACAAGTTGTGTGTCATTGTGCGACCAAAGCCTGCACCTGCAAATGGGATGAAGTTCCAAACACGATTTGGATTATAACCACAAAGCATATTGCTCAAATTGAACAATGCATGCTCGTTCAAAACCCAATATTTGTTGTCATCTCCAACAGGTTTACCTGCCTTGTCAGCATACACGGTCTTACCCCATACACCTTGAATCTTTGTACGAAGACCAAGTCCTGGTGTAAACCATTTACCTACTGCAAGAGCAACACCTGGTTTTGCACGGAAATCTTTTAACGGACTTCTATCCAAACCATGTCCATGCTCTTCACTTGAATACCAAGCATTCCAATTTCCACCCACCTGGATAAACCAGTTGCTCCAGAATGAATTGGTTGCTACACTGTACTTCAGTACAGGATCTGCGTCTTGTGCCATTGAGCACATTGAGACACCGGCAAATGCCAATACAATCAATAATTTTCTCATAACCTTTATTTATTAAACAATTAAAATTTGACTTTATACTATTGGCACCAAGTGCCTTGTCGGGAACAAAGATAATAATAAAAATTAAATGATATCACTTTTTCCTCATAAATTAGTAATTTTAATAAAAAAAAACAACGATTTTAGCGTTTATCCTTTTATTTTTAACGTTACGAGTCTAATAACAGCTCTATTTTCTCCTGTTTAAGGATGTGTAAAATAGATTTACCATCGGGTGTATAATTTACATTTTGACAACCAAACAAGCTATTGATAAGATTTTCCATTTCCTCATTGTTCAACACTTGTCCAGTCGGAATGGCTGCGTGTTTGGCTAAACTCAACGCCAATGCTTGATGAATTTCATGGACAGCATTAGAATCTTTTTCTAACGCAGAGGAAAGCATGTCGTGAACGAGTTGCACCATGTTCAACCCTTCAATTCCAGCAGGAACAGACTGAATGGCATAATCACTATTACCCATTGAGGTGAACTCAAAACCCATGGCGATAAAATCGGGCATCATCTTTGGAAAGATGATTTGCTCTGCTGGGCTTAGCTGGATTAACTCTGGGAACAGTACTTTCTGGGCGTACTCTTTTCCCTCTTTCATCTGTTGCAAGTAGCGCTCGTATAAAATCCTGACATGCGCTCGATGCTGGTCAATAATCATTAAGCCAGATTTGACAGCAGTCATTAAATATTGTCCTTTATACTGATAATGTACGGGAGATTTATCTTCTATCAAAGAATTTTGGACGTTTTGCTGTAACCCATCTGAATTGAACAAAGCAATATTTTCAGGAGTTTGTTCAAGTCCTTCATACAGTTTCTCCCAATCTGACGACGCATGAGGAGATGGCATCGGAGTCTGTTGGAAAGGATTGTAATTTGGATTTGTCTGAACGTGAGGGGCTGCAGTGGCATCACGTTGACCACTATAAACAGGTATGTCGGGCTGTCCTTCATTATTAAATTCAATCGAAGGCACTTCTTTGAATAAGCCGACAGCCTCTCTTACTGCAGCAAAAACAATTTGAAAAATAGCTTGTTCATTCTCAAATTTGATTTCTGTTTTGGTAGGATGAATGTTGACATCTATCTCTTGAGGATTGAGTTCAAAATAGATAAAATATGGAACTTGATCGCCTTGAGGTATCAAACGCTCAAAGGCATTGAGAACCGCTTTATGAAAATAGGGGTGTCGCATATACCGCCCATTCACAAAGAAATACTGCTGTACTCCTTTCTTCTTGGAAGATTCTGGCTTCCCTACAAAACCAGAAATTTTACACATGGTAGTATCAACCGAAACAGGTAGCAAATCTTGGTTGATACGCTTACCAAAAATATCAACAATTCGTTGTCTTAAAACGCAGGGACGTAAATTTAGGAGTTCAGTACCATTACTGTGTAAGGTGAACGCTATCTGCGGATACACTAAAGCGATACGCTGGAAAGCAGTAACAATGTGCTTGAGTTCTGTCGTATTTGACTTTAGAAAGCGACGACGTGCTGGAACATTATAAAATAAATTTTGAACTAAGAAGTTGCTACCCGTAGGACAAGCACACGGTTCCTGTCCTTTGACTTTAGAGCCAGCAATCGTCAAAGAAGTGCCCAAGTCGTCATCTTCACGACGTGTCTTTAACTCAATTTGAGCGACAGCAGCGATAGAGGCTAAGGCTTCACCTCGAAACCCCATCGTCTGGAGAGCAAACAAATCCTCGGCTTGACGAATCTTGGAAGTAGCATGGCGTTCAAACGCCAAACGTGCATCTGTGCCAGACATGCCCTTCCCATTATCAATCACTTGAATAGAGGTACGACCAGCTTCAACGACCAACACATCAATAGCTGAAGCGCCAGCATCTACCGCATTCTCTACAAGTTCCTTAATGACACTTGCGGGACGTTGTATCACTTCACCTGCTGCTATTTGATTAGCAACGACATCGGGTAAAAGTTGTATGATATCTTTCATTCGTGTAATTGAAATTAGAAGTTAGCAGGGGTTACTAAACTGGAAGTCACAAATAACAGTAAAACTATGAGTATCACCAAACAGAACAGCCCCACCAAGAGGAATGTAAAATGAGAGGATTGTTTTTGTCTCGATGACTTCCTAAACAAGCCTTGTATCGAAGAAGGAGAACTATACGATGAGTTAAGCTCACTCTTCTTATCTGCCGTCATGGCACGCTGTTGGATTTCTTTTAGCCGTTCTTTTCTTTCATCCACATAAAGGTAGTGATGCTGAAAGCCTCGAGGCTTTGGCGATTGGAACATGCTCATGGCTTTTCCTCCTTCACTTGACGTAACTTCTGTAAAGGTGCTTCCACGCGTGGTCTATATTTGAGTTCTGTCCCTTGGCTCTTTCCCTTCCAAACGAAGACATCATCTTTGCTCTTCGGACGGATGTCATCATGCCATGCAAAAACAGGCAACTTGAGTTTTGCTGGTGGAATCTGCGACATAGGATACGTGGTGCCTACCGCTTTGGGTGTCCATATCCTTTCTAATTGTCGTTGATCTGCAAAATACATTTTCATGGTATCTGTCTCCAAATAATTCATCATCACCAAAGAACTATCTTTGTCGTCCATGGGATAGAAAATAGACATCACATTACTAATTGCCAATGCGCGCCTAATTTGACCGTCTGTAAAGTACGCATGCATCTCCTTAGCAGATAGCTGATTATAATGTTCCTCCGCATCTGCTTTCTCTACTGATAAAGCCTGTCCAAACACATGCGCCTCCCTAACGGTGCTGTCATTCATAAATAATTGAATGTACTCTCCCAACAACTGTCTATTATTATTCCATACAATCGGATCTTGATACATATTTAAGCACGAATCCCTTGTACTAAAGACCAACGAATCGCACACGGCTTGCAAGTCATTCCGATAGACACTGACTTTGTGATAAGCATGCACTTGGCGATACATGGAGTCCGTATCAAGATGAAAGCTAAACAACTTGAGCGTATCGCCATGAAGATATAAAGTATCTTTCCGTGAAAAATCTGTGACTAATGCTTTGTTCGTCGCATATCCATAGCCTGTCTTTTCGTTGTATTCAAGATAATTGCCACGTAAAGAGTTTTTATTTTTACGGTCAACAAAAATGACATCACCATATCCATTACTCTGTCCAGACTTACTATCATAATATAAGGTGTCGCCCGTAATTGTCTTGTCTCCATCAACAATCGTTGAACGTCCATAGAGTTGCGCCTTATCTGTTTTGGTATGAAAGATTGCATCTTTTGTCTCAGTGACACTCGACTTCGTGGTTATCTTCGAGGGTCCCAACACATGGGCTATCGATTTTTGCGTGTCATAGTGAAGCGTGTCTGTGGTCACCAACCTGTTCTCACTTCTCAATTTTACGTGATAGTAGAACACAGCCTGACGAGTTTCAGTGTTATACTCACCCCAGTCTGCCACCAAACGGTCTTTCCCATCAATCAAGGTTCCGCCTTCATAGAAATAGGCAGTCTGATAAAGTCGGTCGTAATCCAAACTGTCTGTTAACAAAGTCTGTCGCCGATGTTTTAACACTACGTTTTTTCTGGCACGCATCATCTGTTCTTGTCCATCGTAATCAGCTCGTTCTGCTGTTAACGACAAAGTGTCGCCTTGGACAAATCGAACATGCCCAAAAGCTTTCATTGAATTGTCAGCCTCATAAAAGTAAGCGCTGTCACAAGTTAATCGCGCTCCCTGATGGCGAAAGGAAACCTTACCTTTTAAGATTTGTGCTTCTGGATTTGGTCCATACATATCATAGCTCAATTCGTCCGCATGCAAGAGTTCGACGCGATTGGATTTCTTCGCTTTCTTTTTTTGATGACGCTGTGCTGGTAGCGATTGTACCATACAAAGTCCAAACAGGCATAGAGTCATGATGAACGTGAATCTATGCCCGCTTTTCAAAAATGATATAATCATTTGATGTATCATTTTACCCAACCCTCATATTCATACTCACCATTTTTATAGCGGTCTTTCATACGAACATAGGTTTGCTTGATTTTATTGACCACCCAGTTATGTATGAACTTCTGTCTCTCCTTAGCGAGTACAATATTCTTCATCACTTGATAATCTTCTGTTATCGTTGCTCGGTGACCTTCAACGCGATTGCGCAACCTTACAATGGCACAAACCGTTTTACCACGTTTATCAATCATCCTAAAAGCTGGTGAGACATCCCCTACTTTCATCCCCTCGATTTGTCTCGCTACTTCTGTTGGCAAATCCTTCATCTGAAAGCGTGAACTTAAATTCCCAGTTTGCATATCTACAAAGGACATCAGCCCCCTATTGTTGCGCGTATCCTTATCATCAGAAATATAGGTGGCAGCCTCACCAAAGGACAAAGACGGAGCATGCTGGTCGGAAGACAATCTAAACGTGTCGGCACGCAGCTCCGTAGCAACAGAGTCAAGACGCACCAAAACCTTATGGACTTCTTCGTCTGACACCTTTGGCTTTAACAAGATATGGCGTACCTTTATTTTATCGCCACGCTTGTCTATCAACTGAATGATATGATAACCAAACTCTGTCTCCACAATCTTAGAAATCTTCTTTGGATCCGTCAAATTAAAAGCTACATTTGCGAAGTCAGGATCTAACATCCCTCGTCCCATATAATCCATCTCGCCACCTTGTCGTGCAGAGCCTGGGTCCTCAGAATATAAGCGAGCTAATGTGGCAAAAGAGGTTTCTCCCGAAGTGACACGATTGGTAAAATTACGCAATTCATTTTTCACACGGTTAATCTCCTCTGGCAGAATCTTTGGCTTTCTGGTAATAATCTCTACTTCTACTTCTGTTGGAACAAATGGAATACTGTCAGCTGGTAAGTCCTTAAAGTACGCACGAACATCTGAGGGTGTTACTTTTACATCCTGTACCAGTTTTTCCTGCATATTCTGTACCAACAAGTTATTTCGGAAATCATCACGCAATTGTGAACGCATTTGCGAAATAGTCTGCCCTCGGTAAGCTTCCAAGCGTTCTGCTGAACCGCCAGCCATTTCTATCCAGCGATTAATCTGTCTTTCGATGCTTGCTGTTACTTGTGCCTCAGGAATCTCAACAGAATCGAGTTCAGCTTGATGCAAGAAAAGTTTTTGAACAGCAATATGCTCAGGAATCGAGTAATCTGGATTCCCTTTGAACTTGATACCCTCTGCCTCCGATTGTAAGCGTGTCATCTCTACATCTGACTTCATGATCGGTTCATCTCCGACCACCCATATCACTTCATCAATCACACTGTTTTCAGGCATTTGCGAAGTATTCGTCTTTACAGAATCCGTTTGGGGCTTCGCTAATTGGCGATTGCGAGGACGAGCACTCATACTCACAACTATCAACAGTGCGATAAGTCCACAAGCTATTTTAATTTCTTTCTTCATTCTTCCTTTACGTATAGATAATCAATAACCATTAACCATATTATGGGTGCTGATTCACCGTTGCAAGTATGTCACGACGAACTGATATAGGATATTTCCTACGCAATCGTTGAACCCATTGTTTCTCTAACTCTTCTTGGTAATCTGCTACAACTTGCGCCTCCACATCTTGATAGCATTGGGGCTTTTTCAGCTTTTTACCATAAGTTGCCGCATAGGGAAAGTCTGTAAGCGGCTTAACTTGACCTTTCGTCTTAAATACATGACAATCCACCAATGGATGATCTCCCCTCTTAAAGATATTTTTATCTACAGAGACGCGAATAGTACTGTCTTGGTTGAAAGTTTGCTGTATCACCTTCGTCCACTCTTCAAATGGAACATGTCTTACGGCTTTCCTCACCGCTTTTATATCTTTCTTATTTTTTGTATAATAAGCAATGCCTTTGAATCTTAGTTGTTCCCACTTGTATCGCTTTCTATTTTGACGGAAGTACTCATTCAATGCCTGTGCATTGTTTTGTGCTTTTGAAAAAATTTCGCGCGTCATTACTTCAAACAGCAACAAACCATCATGATATTCTTTTATGAGATACTTGAGTTGTGGATTCTTAGCTACCAGCTCTTTACGCTTTTGAGCAAGAATATCATCCTCCGTCACACCAGAACCAGCATGCTCAATCGCTGTCTGTATCTTCTTTGAAATGAGTTGGTCACGGATGCCACGCTGTTCAATAAACTGAAGTATCTCTGTCTTCAGAGAATCGTAAGGAAAAAACGAACGCTTGTCTTTCAATAAGATAATATGGTAACCTGCGGGCGTTTGTACAGGCTTACTTAACTCACCTTTTTTCATTGAAAAGATGGCTTTATCAAACTCTTCCAAAGTTTGTCCTCGTTCTAACCAAGGTAATTCTCCACCGCGAGAAGCAGAAGCACGGTCATCAGATACTCGTTTAGCTAACTCGCTAAAGTTTGCCCCTTTACATAAGGCACGATATACCGAATCGGCACGCTGTTCAGCAATACGCCTATCTGCTTCTCCTGCTGTTTGCTTGAGAGCGATAAGAATATGTGAGACCTTCACCAATCCCCCTGAGGCATTGACACGATTAGCTGCTTGCTGATAAATCTCGTGCGCTTTCTGCTCCACATCAGCATCCGTAATCATTGTCGGTTTGATTTGTGCGTCACGATACATCGCAAACTCCTTTTTGAAGCTGCTAAGCGTATCTAATCTTGCTTCTTCGGCTGCAATAACCTTTAGCTGATAATTGATAAATAAGTCGACATATTCGTCCACACTTTTTTTATCAATAACACCTTCTGCATTGTTCTTGTTATACGAGTACTCGAACTCAGAGCGATGAATATTCTTCCCATTGATAGTCATCAATATGGGGTCATCTTGCTGAGCCAACACAAGGCTACAGCAAGCAAGCATCACCGCTAAAAGGATATTTTTCATTTTCATCATTCGTTCGAGCTAAGTAAGGAAAACACTCACACGGGAGTTACCTTTCTTATAATTCGTGAGGACTATAGTTAGGAGCTTCACTGGTAATAGTAATATCATGCGGATGACTTTCTAACACACCAGCATTCGTAATGCGGACAAACTTGGCATCATGGAGGTCTTGGATTGTTTTAGCACCGCAGTATCCCATTCCTGACCGAAGACCTCCCATCAGTTGATACACAATCTCTTGTACCGTCCCTTTATATGGAACACGGCCTGCAATGCCTTCTGGTACCAACTTCTTGGCGTCAGTCGTATCGCTTTGGAAATAACGGTCTCTTGAACCATTCTTTTGTTCCATTGCCTCTAAGCTACCCATTCCTCGATAGCTCTTGAACTTACGTCCATTAAAAATAATGGTTTCACCAGGACTCTCTTCTGTTCCTGCAACCAATGAACCAACCATGACAGAGCTACCTCCTGCTGCCAATGCTTTGACAATATCGCCAGAATAGCGCAAGCCTCCGTCAGCAATCAATGGCACCCCTGTGTCTTTTAAGGCGGCATAGACGTCGTAAACGGCGGACAGTTGTGGCACACCTACTCCCGCAACTACACGTGTTGTACAGATAGAACCGGGACCGATACCAACCTTCACGGCATCAGCGCCATTATCCACCAACATTTTTGCAGCTTCGCCAGTGGCTACATTTCCTACAACGATATCAACATGAGGGAAAGAAGACTTTGCTTCTCGCAATTTTTCAACAACTCCCTTGGAATGACCATGAGCCGTATCAATCACCACAGCATCTGCTCCTGCCTGAACCAAAGCATTTAAGCGCTCCATGGTATCAATTGTAACGCCAACACCTGCTGCAACTCGAAGACGACCCTTTTCATCTTTACAAGCCATCGGTTTGTCTTTCGCTTTCGTGATATCCTTATAAGTAATCAGTCCCACTAACTTATTTTGATTGTCCACCACAGGGAGCTTCTCTATTTTATGCTCTTGCAATATTTGTGCAGCATCACTTAGATTAGTCTTCACGTGCGTGGTTACCAAATTCTCGCTGGTCATCACTTCATCAATCGTTTTATCCAAACGACGCTCAAAACGCAAATCGCGGTTGGTAACAATTCCTACCAAATGATTTTCGTCGTCTACAACGGGGATACCTCCAATATGGTAATCACGCATCATGTTCAGTGCGTCTTGCACCGTACTGCCGCGTCGAATCGTTACAGGGTCATAAATCATTCCATTCTCTGCACGCTTCACAATTGCTACTTGGTGAGCTTGTTCGTCAATAGACATATTCTTATGAATCACACCAATACCTCCTTCACGTGCAATTGCAATCGCCATTGCCGATTCGGTAACGGTGTCCATAGCAGCTGTTACGTAAGGTACATTCAAATCGATGTGACGTGAGAACTTGGTTTTCAACTCAACCTCTTTGGGTAAAACTTCAGAATAAGCAGGGATTAAAAGGACGTCATCGAAAGTAAGACCGTCCATCACAATTTTATCTGCAACAAATAATGACATATTGGGTACCTTTTATAAAATTTATTGCGTGCAAATTTAACAATAAAAAATCATATCAGTCGTCATTTTTCCGTTTTTCTCAAGCATTTAATTGTATTTAACTCGTTTGCCCGACGAACCCTATGATTCATCGGAGAGATAAATAGAAAAGTCACAACTGGTGTACAAGCACTCTAATTGGCTAACTCCGAAATAAATTTAATACGTACAAGTCGCAACTCGTCCTCACTGTACTGGTCGCCCAGTTCTTCCATGGCAACTTTCAAACCATCTGTCTCACTCTCCATAAAGTAATCGTAGAGATCGTCCACATGGTCTTCGTCCATGACATCTTCCAAGAAATAATCGATGTTGAGCTTTGTACCACTGTAGACAATTGCTTCCAATTCGTCTAACAATTCATCAAAGTCTAAGCCCAAAGCATTCGCAATATCATCTAACGCCACCTGACGATCGATACTCTGAATGATTTTCACCTTGAGCATACTCTTCTTTGCTACGGTGCGGACACGCATCTCTTCGGGGCGTTCAATCTCATTTTCATCGCAATGAGATTTTATCAATTCCACGAATTTTTTACCATAGCGTTTTGCTTTACCCGCTCCTACACCTTGAATTTGCTGTAGCTCCTCCAACGTCACGGGATATACGGTCGCCATTTGCTCCAATGACACATCTTGGAAAATGACATATTGCGGAATGTTCATTTTCTTGGACATCTCTTTCCGCAGACTCTTTAGCATCTTAAAGAGTCGTGGGTCCAACACGCCGCTCCCTCCTTCTTGGAGCTCGTCTTCATCGTACGCACTAAATTCATTGTCCAAGGCTATCATAAACGACACGGGCTTCTTCATGAATTTCTTACCTGCAGCCGTCACTTTCAAGACGCCATAATTCTCAACTTCTTTTTCTATATATCCTGCAATGATACCTTGCCGAATTACAGGATTCCATACTTTAGAATCTTCATCCTCACCCGCACCAAATTCTTCCAATTCATCATGTTTGTGCGAAACAATATCTTCTGTAGGATTTCCTGTGATAAAATCGACGAGATAATCTTGTCTGAAGTTTTCTTTGAGTACCAAAATGGCTTTCAAGGCTATCAGTAAAGCTTGTTTCGCCTCTCGCCGCTCTTTGGGATGCAAGCAATTATCACAACTATGACAATTCTCTTGCAAATATTCCTCTCCAAAATAGTGCAGCAACATCTTGCGGCGACAAACCGAAGACTCTGCATAAGCTGCTGTTTCTTGCAGCAACTGTCTACCTATATCCTGCTCGGCTACAGGCTTTCCCTCCATAAACTTCTCCAGTTTCTTCAGGTCTTTTTGCGCATAGAAGGCAATGCAAATTCCCTCGCCACCATCACGCCCTGCACGACCCGTTTCTTGGTAGTAGCCTTCCAAACTTTTCGGAATGTCATAATGTATCACGAAACGCACATCTGGTTTGTCAATCCCCATTCCAAAAGCAATGGTTGCCACAATCACATCAATTCGCTCCATCAAGAAATCGTCTTGCGTCTGTGAGCGTGTGACACTATCCAAACCAGCATGATAAGGAGCTGCCTTGATATTATTCGCTTTCAAGACTTCGGACAATTCTTCTACTTTCTTACGAGACAAGCAGTAGATGATGCCACTCTTTCCCTCATGTTGACGGATAAACATGATAATCTGTTTATCAATATCCGACGATTTTTGGCGTATCTCATAATAGAGGTTGGGGCGATTAAAAGAACTCTTAAACTCTCGTGCATCCGCAATTCCCAAGCTACGCTTGATATCTGTACGAACTTTATCCGTAGCCGTAGCCGTCAAAGCAATCACAGGTGCATCGCCTATCTTGTTAATCGTGGGACGGATATTTCGATACTCTGGTCTGAAATCATGCCCCCATTCAGAAATACAATGCGCCTCATCGATGGCATAAAAAGATATTTTAACCGTTTTGAAGAACTCGATGTTTTCTTCCTTATTTAAGGACTCTGGAGCTACGTATAACAACTTGGTTCGCCCTGCACGAACGTCATCCATGACTTGTTGTATGGCAGCTTTGTTCAAAGACGAGTTTAAGAAATGTGCTACTCCCTCCTCTTCACTAATTCCATTGATGACATCCACTTGATTTTTCATCAAGGCTATCAGTGGAGACACAACAATGGCAGTACCCTCCATGAGCAAGGAGGGCAACTGATAGCATAGGCTCTTTCCTCCACCTGTGGGCATCAATACAAACGCACTATTACCTGCTAAAAGGTGATTGATGATAGCCTCCTGTTCGCCTTTGAAAGAATCAAAGCCAAAGTAGAGTTTTAACTTTTCTGTAAGATTAACTTTTTTCGCCATAGTGTCTCATTAGATTCATGATAGTTATTATAACGTCAAGAGGTAGGATTTATCATACAGCTCTTACTTCATCGGTCATCCCTGTTGTAACTCGGAGCAAGAGTCCCTTTCCCCGAGTTCAACGAGGTTATTCACCCAACTTATTCAAGTTGGCTTTATTCAATTGTTTTTGCGCATAGTCGAGTGTTACCTCAAAAGACTTAGTGCGCTTTGATGGTATTTCAAACATGGCATCCATCATCATCGATTCCACAATAGAACGGAGACCACGCGCACCTAACTTATATTCTACCGCCTTATCGACGATAAAGTCAAGTGCTTCGTTTGCAAAAGTAAGTTGGATTCCATCCATCTCAAAGAGCTTGATATATTGCTTTACAATTGAGTTCTTGGGTTCCACTAAAATCTTCCGCAAGGCTTCTTTATCCAATGGATTCAGATAGGTCAACACGGGTAAGCGACCAATAATCTCGGGAATCAGTCCAAAAGATTTCAAATCTTGTGGCAAGATGTATTTCATCAAATCTCCCTTATCAATTTTGCGAACATGTTGTACCGAATTATATCCAACGACATGCGTATTTAGTCGCTGCGCTATTTTTCGCTCAATGCCATCGAAAGCACCGCCACAGATAAACAGGATGTTCTTGGTGTCCACGTGGATATAGTCTTGGTCGGGATGCTTGCGTCCTCCCTTTGGCGGCACATTCACCATAGTGCCTTCGAGCAGCTTTAGAAGTCCTTGCTGCACACCTTCACCACTGACATCACGTGTTATAGAGGGATTATCGCTTTTGCGTGCAATCTTGTCAATCTCGTCAATGAACACAATTCCGCGCTCCGCAGCAGCCACATCATAGTTGGCTACCTGCAACAGGCGCGACAAGATACTTTCCACATCCTCTCCCACATAGCCAGCTTCTGTAAACACGGTGGCATCTACAATGGTGAATGGTACATCGAGTAGGCGCGCTATCGTTTTGGCAAGCAGCGTCTTACCCGTACCCGTAGAACCTACCATGATGATATTACTCTTCTCTATCTCAACGCCATCTTCATTCTTTGGTTGTTGCAACCGTTTATAATGGTTGTACACTGACACCGAGAGATAGCGTTTGGCGTCATCCTGCCCAATGATATAGTCATCCAGATATTTTTTTATCTCTTTGGGCTTAGGAACTTTTTTCAGTTGAAAGGGTTCGTCTGCAGCATGCTTTTCTTTTGCCTCGCCCGAAAGTCCAGCCGACTCTACGATAGAATAAGCCGCTTGGACACAAGCGTCACAGATAAATCCACTCTGTCCTGTAATCAATAAATCTACTTGGTCTTCACTTCTTCCACAGAAGCTACATTTCTTTTTGGTCGTTACCATCTGTCTCTGTTTACTTCTTCCTTACCAACACCGTATCAATCATACCATATTCTTTTGCTTGCTCAGCATCCATCCAATAATTACGGTCGGAGTCACGATACACCTTTTCATAAGGCGTATGTGAATGGTTGGCTATGATGGTAAAAAGTTCCTTCTTGAACTTAATGATTTCCTTCGCCTCAATCTCAATATCCGAAGCTTGACCTTGCACGCCACCTAAAGGTTGGTGTATCATCACCCTACTATGTGTCAATGCACTACGCTTGCCTTCTTGTCCTGCCACCAGCAACACAGCCGCCATAGATGCTGCCATACCCGTACAAATGGTGGCTACATCCGAGGTGATAAATTGCATCGTATCATAAATGCCCAACCCTGCAGTAACGCTGCCACCAGGACTGTTGATATAAATCGAAATATCCTTACCTCCGTCTACGCTATCCAAATAGAGCAACTGTGCCTGCAAAGTATTGGCAGTATAGTCGTCAATCTCCGTACCCAAGAAGATAATGCGATCCATCATCAGACGAGAGAACACATCCATCTGTGTGACATTCAATTGGCGCTCTTCCAAGATATATGGATTGAGGTATCTTGCCTGGCTCTTGATGACATCATCGAGAGTCATGCCATTCATTCCCAAGTGTTGGGTGGCGTATTTTCTAAAATCGTTCATTTTATTTTTACCTTATTTTTATTATAATATAAAAGAGGTTATCGACACTTCTAAAAACCTCGATTATACAAAGTTAATAAAAAAAGTCGATAACCTCTTATTACAAGAAGTTTTTTTTATTAAAAAAATGCGTTATTTCTCTTCAAACATTTTATTAAAGTCGTCGAGTGAAATTTCTTTCTCATTCAATTTCACTGACTTTTTCAAGGCTTGTGTCAGCTTCGAGTCGATGGCACGGTCTACGAAAGCATCTACACTCTCTTGTTTTTTCAACAAATCGTTGACATAATTCTCGACATACTCATCGGGAAAGATACATTATTCTTCCGAAATATATGTTTTCAAACCTTACATAAAATCTTCAAAAACATACGTGTCAGCTTTCATAAATCTTACATCATTTTTTTGGGTTTATTTCGATTTTAAAATAAATTGAGTATATTTGCATTATCAAGAAAAAGCAATGTTTTCCGTAAGCGAAATCCTCCAACTTCGAAAGAGGAAACAAAGAAGGAAACGGCATTGAACTATAGCCAACAAACCTTTGCAATTCCTTCTTATAGAACGTAAAAATGAATTTTGACGCAAAACATATTTAAAAGCCTGTGGCTCAATTCGTCGGGGAAGCATTTTACGCTTATCAACGTGTCCTACGAGCAGACAGAGCCAAAAGCCAAAAAAGGCAAAGGCAAAACCAACGTTCAAATCTAATGAAGGAAATAGCTAAAATGGTGACGATGGACTTTAATCAAATTTTCGGAACGATGGTTTTTATCGGCGGTCACATCGTACCAAATATTACATTAAGATTATAAACTCTAATAAAAAACAAGAATTATGAAACAATTAATTAACCCCATTGGACAGAAAATCAATACTTTAGGTAAGGTAATTAACAACAAGGAACTCATGCTTGTACACTTGCATCTAAAAAGTGGAGAACAAATACCTTCACACGACCATATAGGACGGGAAGTATTCTTCACCATAGTGAAAGGAACTGTGGAGGTTACTCTTAACGATACCGAGGTACATCGTATCAGCACAGGCACTGTTCTACATTTCCCCGGCGAAGCTCATATAAGCGTAAAAGCCATAGAAGAGAGTGATTTTTTCGTTTACCTCATCAATAGACAATAATGCTATGGATATGAAAAAATATTTGCCGAGTGTAGACCTTGAAAAACTTAGCAAAATACTCGAGATCAAAGAAGCATACCAACGAGGAGATATTTCATTAGAAGAGGGCAGAGCCCGAATAAGAAAGCAAGTTGGGAAAATCCGTCCTTATGAAATAGCATTGGCAGAACAGGAACTCAAAACCATTGAAGAGAATGAGTGCCAAAAGGAGGATATTCAAAAGATGATTGAGCTGTTTGATGAAGTGATGGACACCAGTCGGCCAAATCTTCCTCTCGATCACCCTATCATGTGCTACTACAGGGAGAACGATGAAATGCGTCGCCTTATGCTCTCCATAGAAGATCTTGTACAATATCCGATTATCAAGAATCAGTGGATCGAATTGTACGACCAAATAGCGGCTTTTCGCACTCACCTTTCACGTAAGCAGAACCAGCTCTATTCCATACTCGAACAGAAAGGATTTGACCGCCCCACGACTACGATGTGGCTGCTCGATGACTTTGTGCGAGACGAAATACGTGATGCTAAAAAACTTATTGAGGAAGATAAAGAAGAAGAATTTTTGGCAATGCAGCCTACCATTGTGGCAGATGTGCGGGATCTTTTACAGAAAGAAGAATCTGTACTCTACCCAACTGCTTTGGCAATGATTACTCCCAAAGAATTCGAACAGATGCGTTCGGGAGATTACGAAATTGGCTTTGCATGGATTGATGTAGAAGGATTCCAAAATGCGGATAAAACAGTAACCCAGCCAACAACAGCTCCTGACGGTTTTGTCTCAGAACTATCTGCGCTTCTTGCTAAATATGAGCTTGGAGGAAACGACACAGACCGAGTTTTCGACGTCACGACAGGCAAACTTTCTCTCGAACAAATCAACCTCATATACAAGCATCTTCCTGTAGATATATCCTATGTAGATGAAAACGAACTTGTTCGTTTTTATTCAGATACCAACCACCGCATCTTCCCACGCAGCAAGAATGTTATCGGACGTGATGTGAAGAACTGTCATCCGCGCACCAGCGTCCACCTTGTTGAGGAAATTATAGCCAAATTCCGTTCGGGTGAGCAGGATAGTGTCGATTTTTGGATTAACAAACCAGGTGTGTTCATCTATATATATTATGTAGCCGTGCGTGATGCAGAAGGAAGATTCAGAGGTGTACTAGAAATGATGCAAGATTGTAGTCGCATTCGTGAGCTTCAAGGTTCACGAACACTGCTAACCTGGTCGAATGACACACAAGTAGTAAAATCAAAGGAGGCGCAAAACTGTACTCCAAATGATACGTCTGTTACAAAAGAAGGCTCGACAATAGAACTCTCTGCCGACACTCGCTTACAGGATTTGTTAAAAATTTACCCACAGCTACGGAAAGATTTGCCAAGTATGAACTCAGCTTTCAAAATGCTCAATTCTCCTCTTGCACGCATCATCATTCCTAAAGCAACCATTGCCATGATGAGCAAACGCAGTGGGGTTCCTCTTGATGACATTCTTTCTACATTAAAAGAACTCATCGCTAAATATAAGAGGGAGAAATAAATTTCTTATCTTAGAATAACCAAAAAACGAGAGAGTGCAGACTACAAACTGCACTCTCTCGTTTTTTTTATTTCATAGCCATCTCAACTCAATGTCAGAGGTAACAAGGTGTTTTTATTCAGATTTCATTGATCCATTTTTTGTCTACTCGAAGCTCACGAAACAAAGCAGAGGTCAGCAAATCATTATCTACTGCATTTCATAACTTCTATGTTGCTTTCCAAATAATTGGAAAATATTTGTAATTTATTAACTGTTCATTATCATTCACTTAG
>NZ_QFFX01000046.1:0-22830 GCF_023522295.1 Prevotella sp. TCVGH
ACCCCTTTATCAGGTGGTTATAGCGGCAGGGTTCCACCTCTTCCCATTCCGAACAGAGAAGTTAAGCCTGCTTGCGCTGATGGTACTACAATGCAATGTGGGAGAGTAGGTAGCTGCCTTTTTTACTTCACGCCTCCAGTGTCTCAACCGATACTGGAGGTTTTTTTTGTTTATAGGCTACAGAGATATAGGGTGGCACGGCGTGAATAGTTGGAAAGGATGCACGGTGTGATGCTTACAAACTTTAAATACTTCTTTATACCCTTGCCTTAGCGACAATGAATAAAAGAACCATCAGGAATATTACCAAGAAAACATAAAAGAATAATCCCAATCGATATTCTTTCTTTGTCAGTAACGCCTCGTGTTCTTTCATTTTTCGTTCAGGAAATAAAAACCACGCCAAAGAATATAAGGGTACAACTAAAAGTGCACCTATTAGATACATTTCTCCTTTCGAATCTGCATGCCAAATATCAAATATACTCTTGGTATCTAATAGAACTATTATTAGAAAGTAAATAAATATAAAAAGCACGAGGATGTTGCTTAGCGTAGCAAAATACGGGATACTCTTATTAAATCCCTTCATGTTATAACGATATAAACTTGCTATAATTTTATACATAGATGCTCATTAAATAATCATTAAACAAAAATCTTGGTACAAGTGATGCTGTCTCGTTTCAGTTTCTTTTGTGCTGCGTTTTTTCTTGTGATCTACGATTCTTATGCTTAGCTGCCAACTCCTTAAGTGGAAGTTGGGAATAGATGCGTCAAATTTTACTTTTTACAAAGTTATTAGGATAAGTTTATAAAATATTGAACTCCGTAATAATCAAAGTTAATGTTATAGTTAGAGTTTTGTAACTTCACAAAGTTTTTTTAAGACTTTATTTCGATTCTTCTCTTGATGGGGACGTGCTGGAGGGTTATGTTAAGGTATAAATAATATATTACTCTGTCGAACAATTAGTTATAAATTTACAGAAAATTCTTTCTTTAGAATATACCATACGACCAGATATGTTCTTTTGGACAATTCTCTTATTAATTTTTCCATTTTCACCTATGGTATATTCATAGATTTGAATAGTACAATGAGGCGATTCCACTTTGTTCATATCGTTTGGATTATTCATCACGCCTTGTTCTACTATTATCTTGAACGGATGAATGGTTCCAAAAAATTCCACAGCATGAATATCGCTACCATGTGAAATAGTTTCAAAATCAATTAGTTTCCCTGTTTTTGAGTACACCAACAAAACGTCTTCAGCATAAGGATATTCATTGATATGCGGAATATCACATAACTTCGAAACAAATACAATGACATATTTGTTTGAAGGTATTCTCCGACCATACCTATACCATAAACCTTTTGTTGTACAATTACAGTTTAGTTTCTTTGGAAGATATTTGGACACGGTATTTTTGTTAATTTCCACACTGTCTTTGGAGAAAAAATAGGCGTTAAATTCTTTTTGCTCACATGGCATAAAATGACTGATATAATTATTAAAATCTTTATTACTTTGAGCGATGACAGGAAGAATACTCCAGATGAGAAGTAAAATAAGTAGTTTCTTCATAGAGAATGTTAATTTATTGATTGTTTTGCAATTACTATTTGTTGAAACGAACATTGGTTACTACGTAATCATGAATTTTTTTATCAAGCGTTTTATAAATACCCACCAATCTTGCATCTTTAACTGTCAAAGTGTGGGTAGATTCAGCTTCAAAATTCAACTATGTTTGCAAATTTAAGAAAAAAGTCTCACTTGATATTCTGAATCCCAATATTTTTCTTGGTCTGGCATTTATTTTATATTGATATTCTTTTACCAGACAGCAATAAATAATAAACTATGCTCAGCAGGGTATGCAACTTTAATGGAGGCGTATCTCGAATAGCACCCAAAATAGGAACCTCCGTATGCGGAACTGCATGTACGGTGGTGTGAGAGGTCGGTGAACTCGAAAGTAGGAGATAAACACCTATGATTATTGTTTACCTTCTACTCGATTATAAAAATACTAAATATGTAAATCGTATTAAGGCATTATCTTGGGTGTTCATCAGAGTGCAATCATTTTTAAAAAGTATGCCATGTGTGGTGCGCCTTTCTTGTATAAATCATGCGCCATCTTGTTCAAAAGTACTTCTGCATATTTTTCAAATACTCGTAAAGTGTTATAAACGGTATATAGGTTTAGTGTTATCGTAAGTGTCCTGCATAATTAAGCTTTTTTTTCTCTTCAAGCATAATCAGTAATGTCAAATATTGGTCTTTTTACAGTTAAAGATTGAACTATAATTCAAATATTTGACGAGATTCTTATAATATTTGAATAATAACTCTTAATTAATTTGGTGCAATAAGTTTAATAACCTACTTTTGCAGAAAAATCTAATGAATATGATTAAAGATATTAATCGCCTTAAAGTTGTTCTCGCAGAAAAGAAGAAAACTAATAGATGGTTGGCAAACAAACTTGGCAAAGATGAAGGTACAGTTTCGAAATGGTGTACTAACACCATGCAACCAAATTTAGAAACCCTGAGAGAAACAGCAATGTTACTTGACGTTAATGTGACGGAATTACTTTGGCCAACAAAGTAATAATGTCGGAGTACAGTAATTATTAATTTACTAGTTTCTGAAAATCTAAGCAAAGTGAAGATTGTTACTTTATGTTTTATGTTTGGCATGCGTCATTTTATTGCCACAGTCAAATTCATTGCAAGTTTTGAAAAAAGTAAAATTATCGAATAATTCATTCTTAAAGACCTTAGCATGTTTCTTAAAAAAATTACATACGCGTTAATTGTATTAAGTCTATCTTTTACCCAAGTATGGGGACAGGGCAATAGTATGACAAATGATGAAAATGTAGTAGCTCAAATGAATTACTGCATAAATAGTTTGACTAATATTGTCCATAGTAAGTCTATGTCTGTTCTTGAACATGAATCTGATCAGCTTATTAATAATCTAACAATGCAGCAAATTATTGGTCTTCCTGAAATCAAGGATTTTAGAATTGACTTAATGGATGCTATTAGTAAGTTTGAAATAACGGAAGAAGAAAGAAATTTAATGAGGCGAATTCAGTCCATAAAAAGAGATAATGTGAAATGGTCTGCTATTTCTAATGCACTGAGTCCAACAATGCTTTTGACAGGTACTGGTGGATTCGGTCCACAGTTAGCTTTTCAATCGTTACTTTCTGCTGCACGATCTGTTGTTGAATATAAATCCATGCAGGGTGAACAGAACATTGAGGAACTTCAAGCAATGTGGGAACTACGCAAAGAAGATATGCAAACAATAAGTGAGCTACGCAAATCAGCTCAAGGAATAGTCTTTGATTTATATAACAAATACCATTTAAACGAGAGCGACCGTTTAACCGAAGCAACAGCAAACTTATTCAATGACTATATTACAATTGCTGATGCCTCTAGAAGGCTAAGACTTTTGCAAGATAACTATGAAGTATATAAGCGAATACCAGAATATTACTATCATTTAGGTATGGCCTATTTAGATAAGGGTGATTATTCAAATGCAAAACTGCAATTCTCAGTATATCTTCAGATGTATAAAAGAACACCAATTCTTCGATATGATGAAAGAAGCGGTTGTATTGCATTAGCTATGTTAACATATGATCAGTCCCTTTCACCTAGTGAAAAAGAAGAACTTGTTTCTGTTGCAATTAAAAATTTACCTAGCAATAGTGCTGCTGTTCTTCAATGTGCAATGATTTATATTTACGAATTAAGACAAACCGAAAAAGGTTTCCAATTAATAAGAGTAGGTATAGATGATCCGGAAGCATCAGATAGAGATGTTTTGTTCATGGCTGCCGCAAATCTTTTACCATATGCAAAATCATTTCCTTCTGTTTATCGAGCAATACTTGACATATTTAAACATACGCCTTCCGTTAGTTTTGATTCCTTTTTGACTTATTTAATTTATTCTCAATCAAATCCTTGGCAGCAAATTAATCGGATTTTGAATTTTACAGATTGTTATAAAAGGACATGGTATACGTTATGGATTGGAAAGAAATTTAATGATGATTTTCATTTGTTATTGTCTAACAAAACTCTTTTTTCGTTAAATGACGTATACATGTATTTGGAAGAACATGACAATAAAAAGGTTGTTATTCATCAATTAAAAGCTACAGATTGCAATTCAATAGCAGAAGATGAAATTAATGATGTTGATTGTTTTCAAGCAAACAAAAACCTTAAGTTCTTGTATGTAGAGACATTAAGTGATGGTACGTATAAATTAAAAGCAAATCTTGATTTAGCTAAGATCAAAGAAGAGTCATGGCCAAGGCAAAGTGAATTTACTCTGACAGAAAGCGATATTGATGATATCATTGATTTTTGTGAAGATCATGCACTGCCAGAATCAGGAACAGACCTTTCTTTTAGTAAAATTAGTGAAATAAACAAGGAATTAAGTAAGAGCTCTGAAGATTTAGCAGTAGAGTTTTATGGTGATACACTTATGTATAAAGTTCATCATTCAGCCCTTCAAAAAGGTTATTATCTGAGATTGGTATTTGCGAATGAGCTGCAAGTAGTATACAAATATAATGATGATCTAAATACATTTACACCATATATTATATATGACGGCAAGAAGTGTTCGTTCGCAAATTCTAATGCTAAGAATGAATATCTATATATTGAAAAAGCTGATAAAAAACTAGAAAAAATAAATGATCAATCTTCTTGGTGGAATAAGATATGGTCTTCTATAAGTGGTATGCTCTCTTCGAATGATGATGCGAAAAAAGAAGATAATACCATTAAAGATAAAAATTTAGATAACAATTCTGCTGACGAAGTGTCTTGGTGGGAATCTACGTGGACTTATATTAAGAATATTTTTAAATGAATTTGATGAAAAGAACAATCTTTGCATTCTTGATTTTTGCATGTGCCATTAGAGTAATGGCACACAGTTCATTTATTGCACACTGTGAAGATATGATGGCTGTTTTTGGATTTGAATACAATATTAAGCTATTTAGTAGAAGTAAAGATACACGCTCAAACAAAAGTTGGACTAAATTTATCAGTTCTGATATGATAGATAATACCATTTTCCATCGATTTTTAGAAGATAAATATCAGAACTTCAAGATTGCAACTCCAAACTATCACCGACTGCTATTTCATTGGGCATATAACGCAGAACCATGGAGCCCATACTTAGAAAGACATATAAGAACCTATTGTAGATTAAATTATATCGATGAAGAAAAAACTATAAATGAAATAAAGTTATTAGTTAAATCTGAACAGAAAAAAAGAAATCATAAAATAAACGAAGAAACAGAGAAAGTATTTGGATTCGCACATGGTGGAAATGATGCGAAATATGCCCAGTTTTTTGCATCAATGGCTTATAATGTACACTTATTAGGCGATCAGCAACCTGACAATCGTGTTTTTGTAGGTGTCGCAAGCGTAAATACAATAGTAAGTCATATCATAATTTCTTTGCGTATGCTTGATAGTACCAAGAGTAAACCTTTAGAAAAGGAATTAACTATACTAAACAAACAGAATATTAATTCTCACGAAAAAGCAACTCTTGTAATGAATTATCTCAAAAAGGCTGTGCCCAATTTTATAAAAAATGCCCAAAGTGGCTCTATTTACAGAAGATTGAGCAAAAACGGCTATATTATAAAATAACTATAGCTTTTAAAGTGGATTCAGTTGTTCAACAATCGGGTAAGAGGTAAAATTCTGACAATTAAGATTTACCTTCTGCCCGAAAAAGAGAGCTTTTGGTGATTGTATCACCTATAATGTAAAGGTAGATATCATCGTCCTCAATTATATTATTGCTCTTCTTTTTGAGCTCCAACCTCTTCTTTTTCCAATTGCTTGGCAACTTTCTTTACATCATCTGTTGCATCCTCAGGGAGACCATAGCAGATGATGTTATCCTTGATTTCCTCTGCGCTCACTTTGCACATCACATCGTATGTGTGCCTCCAACTATCGGATTATAGTAAGTATCAAACATTAGCCGTGTCTGTTTGGTCTTCCTGCTTTGCTACCTTTGCCCGAAAAACTTGTGTTTGTATTCAACAAAACAAATATTTTTCGGGCTTGTTGCACACCTTTGAATATGCGTCAGGGTATTCTTTGCCTGTTCAAATTGGTACGCACAATAATTGTAAATTTGAAAAATTAATTGAATTACAGATATAAAAAGTCAGAAAACTTAAATTAACATTCTTTAATCCCGGCAAGAGTCGTGAGATGAGACTTAAAAAATACTCATTTATTTTGTGAGTTGTTACAATTAGCGTACCTTTGTATTAAATCAAGCAGAGCTTGTTTGGCTTCGGCTTGCATCATCAATAAAACAACGAAAAGAGACAACCATGAACTTAAAAGTGCGTTTGGCGGCCATGAACTTTTTGGAGTTCGCCGTTTGGGGATCATATCTTACCTGTATGGGCATTTATTTGACGAACATTGGAATGGCGTCAAATATCGGAATCTTTTTCGCCATGCAGGGCATCGTGTCTATATTTATGCCTGCATTGATGGGTATCATTGCCGACAGGTGGATACCCGCACAACGACTTTTGGGGGTGTGTCACTTGCTTGCGGGGTTGTTTATGTTTGGTGCTGCTTATTATGGATATATGCAAGGTAGTGCGGCAGAGTTTGGTGTTCTCTTTACATTGTATTCGTTGAGTGTAGCGTTTTATATGCCGACCTTAGCCTTATCCAACTCGGTAGCATACACTGCGCTGACACAAGCAAGGATGGATACGATTAAAGATTTTCCACCCATTCGTACCTTTGGCACCATCGGATTTATTTGTGCCATGTGGTTTGTAGATATTATGGGATTTAAGAGCAACCAAAACCAATTTGTGGTGAGTGGGGTTTTGAGTGTACTTCTTTTCTTATATACCTTTACCTTACCCAAATGTCCTGTCAGTAAACATCATGAAGCTACCTCTTTGGTGGATGCTTTTGGGTTGCGCGCTTTCTCCTTGTTTAAGGATAAACACATGGCTATCTTCTTTATCTTCTCCATGTTATTAGGAGTAAGTTTGCAGATAACCAACGGTTTTGCCACTCCCTTTATAGAAAGTTTCAAATCGATACCAGCCTATGCTGATTCGTTTGGTGTAAAATACCCTGTTATCTTATATTCTTTGTCGCAAGTGAGTGAGACGCTGTGCATTTTGATGATTCCTTTCTTTATGAAAAGGTATGGCATCAAGAATGTGATGTTGATAGCGATGTTTGCTTGGGTACTCAGATTTGGTTTACTCGGTTTAGGTAATCCTGGGAGTGGCGTGTGGATGTTTTTGCTTTCTATGATTATATATGGTGTAGCATTTGACTTCTTTAATATTAGTGGGTCGCTATATGTAGACCAAGCTACACCACACTCTCTTCGTTCCAGTGCACAAGGATTGTTTATGTTGATGACCAATGGAATAGGTGCCACGGCAGGTTCGTTTGCTGCGCAAGCTGTTGTTACTTCGCATACGGTGAATGGCGTGACGAATTGGCCTATATGCTGGTATATTTTTGCAGGCTATGCTTTGGTAGTAGGCATTTGCTTTGGTTTCATGTTTAGACCTAAAAAAGAAGTGAAAGTATGAATAAGGTACGGCTAACTGTTAAAAGTGTGACAGAAATAGTGGGTAACAAGGATGTGGGATTGGTGGTACTTGTAGATGAAAATGAGCAACGCCAAATCGCTATTCCTTGCGACTATCAGATGTTGTACCAGTTGCAGTTACGAATACAAAATATCCCTATTACACCTTTGTTATTGCCAGAGGTGCTATGGCACGTAGTGCGGAGTGAAACAACTGCAGACTTTGAAATTCTTATCCATGATGTGATAGATGGTCAATATCGGTGTATGTTGATGAACAATTCGTCATTTGAGCCTTATACGATAAGGGTGAGCGATGCTTTGTTGCTCTCCTTGATTAGTAAAACGCCCATTTATATGGATGAGAATTTGATGAAGAAACAAAGTGTTGCTTTTAAGAAGGATTCTAAAGGGATGTCTATTCCTCTCAACACGCTGACTGATGATATGCTGAGAAAAGCATTAAATAAAGCCATTGAAGAAGAAAATTACGAAATGGCATCACACTTGAGAGACGAAATGAAAAGACGCAATTTACTTGATACAGATGACAAAAAATGAAAGAAGTTAGATATTTTTTTGTTCCTGATGCCGACCACGTTAACGAACTTCCTACAAGTGAAGCACTCCACGCGTTACGCGTACTAAGATTATCGAGTGGAGATGAGATGTTTCTCATGGATGGCGTTGGAAATTTTTATCGAGCAATAGTTACAATTGCTTCAACCAAGCATTGCTTCTATGAAATACAGGAAACTCTACCGCAACAAAAAAGCTGGCGTGGACATATACATTTGGCAATTGCACCTACCAAGACGATGGAGCGTATAGAATGGATGGTTGAGAAGATGACAGAGGTAGGATTTGATGAAATCACGTTCTTGAATTGTCAATTTTCTGAACGCAAACAGATACGTCCAATCCGATTAGAAAAGATTGTGATAGCGGCAATGAAACAAAGTAGAAAACCTTGGAAGCCAATTGTTAATCCAATGGTTTCGTATAAGAACTTTATTCATCATCAAACCACTGGACATCGCTATATAGCACACTGCTACCCAGAGATTGAACGCAAAGATTTGCTTACTACGCTCCACCAAATGACAGACGATGACGATATAACTATCTTGGTAGGTCCTGAAGGTGATTTCTCTGTTGACGAAGTGAAATTAGCCGAGCAAGCAGGGTTTGAATCAATCTCACTTGGAAAAAACCGACTTCGCACTGAAACCGCTGGACTGATGGCTGTTGCAATGACTCAAATGTTTAGACGTACTTATCCATAAACTCTTATTTCAACAATGAAATTCTCTTACACCTATTCTTTAGTAGCAATCATCTTCTCTGTGTTGTTATTCACAGGATGTGCAAATGAAAGCTATCAGCAAGCCATTCCTAAGGAGTCTACCGCATTGGTATCTTTTGATGCCAGTCAGATGAGTGGCATCAATAATAAAACACTCCTCAGAACCATTCTTAAGATGAAAAATCTTGATGAGAGTGGGATAGACTTCACGCAAAAGATTTATCTTTTTACATCTCCTGATGGAAATCTTGGTATTTGTGCTAAAGTGGATAATGCTGACAAAATATCAACGATGCTCCAACGTATGGGGAGTGAATCCGTTTCATTTAGGGATGCGTTCTTTTCTACAATTCGTGATTCGTGGATGGTGGGATATAACAAGCAGTCGTTGTTAATCATGGGACCTATTCCACTGACGAAGCAAGAAGAAGCGAAAGCCACCATTGCCAAATACTTGCAACAAGACGAAGAAGAAAGTATCTTGGCGTCACCGATATACCAAGTTTTAGACTCTTTGGACAGTCCTATGACGTTAGTGGCACAAGCACAAGCCTTGCCCGATAAAATCATTGCCCCTTTGATGCTTGGAGCTCCAAAGGATGCAACGACAACAGATGTCTTGATAGCTGCCAAGATGAAAGTAGAGAAGGGATGTTGGTATGTAGAAGGTTCACCGTTTTCGTGGAATAAGCGTATTAACCAAACGATACAGGAGTCGAAAAAGATTTATCGTCCTATTCAAGGCAAATACATAGAAGCAATGCCAGATACAGCATTGTTTGGGATGTTTGTTAACGTAGATGGCAAGCAGTTTTTACCCATATTGCAGAATAATAAAAGCTTACAAGTGCTACTGACTGGAATCAATCAAGCCATTGATTTGGATAATATTATTCGAAGTGTCAACGGAGATATGAGTGTGGTGATTCCTCAATATGAGCAGCAAAACATCAGTATCTCGATGGCGGCTCAATTAGCACACTCCAAATGGTTGGCAGATGTAGATTACTGGAAGCAATCTGTACCTACGGGTGGGAAGCTAACAGATTGGAACAAGCATGCTTTTGTATATACGAATGGCAAAACAAGATTTTTCTTTGGTGTTACTGTCAATCTGCAATTTTACAGTGGAGCAACTCCGCAAGAGGCATCCAATTCAATAAAGGCATCCAATCATCCGTTTGAGAGTTCAATACTCCATCAGATAAAGGGTGAAAAGATGGTGATGATTATCAATGTGAGGGATTATCGTAACGAAAGGCTTAGCATGATAACAGATTTGCTCAGACCTGTTTTTGGAAACATACATACCCTCGTGTATAAACTCAATTAACTCGTGGAATCGATTCTTTTTGACCATGTAATGCCACACGTTTTTGAAAAAACGGAAGGCTTGCAATCCGAAGTTTGGAACAAACATATCACTTTAGAGAAAGGTAAGAATTACCTGATTGAAGCACATTCTGGCAAAGGAAAAAGTACTTTTTGCAGTTATGTGATAGGGTATAGACACGATTATGCTGGTTGTATCTTGTTTGATCAACAGGACATTCGCAGTTTCAATATTCGTCATTGGATAGATATTCGAAGACATCATATCAGTTATATGTTTCAAGAACTTCGACTATTTCCAGAATTGACGGCGTGGGAGAATGTTGAGATTAAGAATAACATGACCAAGTATAAATCGAAGAGCGAGATAATGGGCTGGTTCGAAGCATTAGGTATTGCAGACAAGACGAATGTTCAAGTCTCTAAAATGTCTTTTGGACAACAGCAGCGAGTGGCAATGATGCGTGCCTTAGTTCAGCCTTTCGACTTCTTGTTGGCAGATGAACCCATTAGTCATCTTGACGATATGAATGCGAAGGTGATGCAAGACCTCATGATGACAGAAGTAAACAAGCAAGGAGCAGGTGTCATTATTACCAGTATCGGTAAACACATGCTTGCTTTATACGATAAGATGATACGATTATGAAGTTAGTTTGGAAACTGCTGAAGCAGAATATGAGTATCCCACAATTTGTTGGGTTCTTTTTTGCAAGTCTTTTTGGGATGTTTATTGTGTTGTTTGGCTACCAATTCTACCGTGATGTTTTGCCTTTCTTTCAAGATAAAGACAGTTTCATGAAGAGCGATTATCTCGTTATCAGTAAACGTATAGATACCAATACATCGTTTACTGGTAGGACAAACAATTTTTCCTCATCAGAAATAAATCATCTTTCTCAACAACCATTTATACAAAAAGTGGGTTCCTTTCATTCAGCTAATTATCAATCAGAGGTAAGTATGGATGTACAAGGAAATCGTCTCTTTGACTCCGAGTTCTTTTTTGAAAGCATTCCAGACGCTTTTGTAAATGTTCCTTTATCAGAGTGGAAGTATGACGGGAAAGACGATATCGTGCCTATCATATTCCCTAAATCGTATTTGGCGATGTATAACTTCGGCTATGCAAGAAATCATTCGCTGCCAAAGATTTCTGAAGGTTTAGTGGGTATGCTTGATGTACAAATCCATATCCGTGGAAATGGACAAGAACTAACACTAAAAGGAAAGGTGATAGGCTTCTCCAGCCAACTTAGTACCATCTTAGTTCCTGAAAGTTTTATGGCTTGGAGTAACCAAAGATTCTCGTCAACTCCTCAAAATGGACCTAATCGACTCATCGTAGATGTAGCGAATCCCACAGATACACAATTCTCACAATACTTAGAAAAAAAAGGATATGAAGTAGAAAACAGCAATTCTTCTGCAGAAAAGATGGCTTATTTCTTTCGCCTGATTGTAGTGATAGTGATGATGATAGGATTAATCATATCCGTATTGAGCTTTTATATTTTGATGTTAAGCATTTATCTTTTGGTACAAAAAAATACTTCTAAGCTACAAAATTTGATGCTCATAGGATATAGTCCATCACAAGTTGCCCAACCTTATCAGCTTCTGACCTTGTCACTCCATGGACTTGTGTTCGTACTTGCGATAGGAATTTTAGCAATCGTTCGCCCCTTGTACATGGATGTATTGTATAATCTGTTGCCCAGTCTTGATAATGGCGGTCTTGGTCCGACTTGCTTATTGGGCGTAGTTCTATTATTAGGCGTTACAGCCATTAACAGTTGGATTATTCGAAATAAGATGGCATCCATCTGGAAGAGCAATACAGTTCATTGAATACGTATATTCTTTTATATTTGATCGTTGTTGCTGTGTAATTCTTCAAATTATAAAGTTCTGAGATAAATGGTAACACAAGCAACAACCCTTATTCTATAAGAATCCTGCAGATAAATTTTCAGTTGCATACATTTTTAATAAAAATGTAACAACTTTATCGATATTTTTAGCTAAATTTGCAATCGTAATCTGTATTACACGATATTTTACCGCATTATTCATTAAAATTTATCAAACAAAATGCAGAAAAGAATTCTTTTTCTGGTGAGCATGATGATGATAGTTTGTCATTCTATCATGGCTCAGGTTACAACTTCTTCCATGAATGGTAAGGTTACACTTAAGGGAACGGGTGAACAACTCGTCGGTGCTACCATTCAAGCGGTTCACGAACCTTCTGGAACGCGTTATGGAGCAGTGACGAATGTAGATGGTCGTTTCAATATTCAAGGTATGCGTACAGGCGGACCATACAAGGTGACAGTAAGTTATGTTGGTTATCAAACTAAGACTTACACGGGCATTAAGTTGCAATTGGCCGAAGTTTACAACCTGAATGTTGAGCTTTCTGAGGATGCAGCACTGTTAGGAGAGGTTGTTGTAAGTGCTACGGCTTCGAAGTTTGCTGCCGAAAAGACAGGTGCCTCTACCAACATCAACAAGTCGCAGATAGCAAATTTGCCGACAGTAAGCCGAAGTATTACTGATATTACACGCTTGTCTCCCTATGGTGGCAACGGTATGAGCTTTGGAGGTGTAGACGGTCGTACTGCGAACTTTACGGTAGACGGTGCCAACTTCAATAACAATTTTGGTTTGAGTCCCTCACTTCCTGGGGGAGGAAATCCTATTTCAATAGAGGCTATCGAAGAGTTACAAGTGGTTGTTGCACCATACGATGTACGACAAACAAACTTTATTGGTGGTGGTGTTAACGCAATTACCAAATCTGGAAACAATCAGTTTCAAGGAACGGCATATGTATATCATGAAAATGAGAACCTCAGAGGAGACGCTGTAAAAAGGCAACAAATATCTGGAGCTCGCGAAAAGGATCAGAAAACCACATACGGTTTTACGCTCGGAGGTCCAATTCTTAAGAATAAATTGTTCTTCTTTGTAAATGCCGAGGCTATTAACATCCCTACGATAGTGAACCGTTGGAGAGGATCTGCTAAGGGTATTGCAGACCCTGACAACTTTATCTCTCGTACATCTTTGAAGGATTTGCAGACAGTGTCAGATTTTGTCAAAAACAAATATGGTTATGACACTGGTTCTTACGCCGATTTCCCTGCCGACAAGAATAATTATAAGCTGTTGGCACGTATCGATTGGAACATTACCGACCAACATCGTTTGGCTTTGCGTTATAACTATACAAAGAATCAAAACTGGATTTCTCCTAATGCTTCTTCTATGGACGGTGGTACGCGTATGTCAGAAGGTCGCTTGTCAAAAGCGTCTATGGCTTATGCTAATTCGATGTATTCCAAGGATAACTTGGTACATTCGTTCTCCTTTGATTTGAATAGTAGATTATCAGAAAACTTATCAAACCAATTATTGGCTACTTATTCTAAATTGGACGATGTTCGTGGTACCAATTCAAGTGAATTCCCATTCATAGATATCCTTAAAGATGGACAAGCTTATTTGTCACTTGGATACGAGTTGTTTACTTGGAACAACGCTGTTCATAACAATGTATGGAATGTGAAAGATGAGTTGACCTATTACTTGGGCAATCATAAGATAATAGGAGGCTTGGCTTATGAATATAAAATGGCTGATAACTCTTATATGCGTAATGGTACTGGATATTATCGCTATACTTCTTTAGATGACTTTCTGAATGGAGGTACACCTGAGATTGTGAACCTTACCTACGGATATGATGGCGAAAAAGCTCCCGCAGCTCGTGTACGTACCAACAAATACAGTCTCTATGCACAAGACGAATGGTCAATGACCGATAACTTTAAGTTGACATACGGATTGCGCATTGATAATTTAGTCTTCGATAACAAAGATTTGATTGCCAATAAAGCAATCAATGACTTAGACTTTAATGGTCGACACCTTGACACTGGCAAGTGGCCTAATGCCAACTGGATATTCTCTCCACGTGTTGGATTCAGCTGGGATGTTTTGGGTAATAAGACGCTGAAAGTACGTGGTGGTACAGGACTGTTTGCAGGAAACCTGCCACTTGTATTCTTTACCAACATGCCAACCAATGGTGGTATGGTGCAATACAATGCACACATCAATGCAGGAATTGCAGCCAAGCGAGGTTTTGACATGACACAGTTTGCTGGTGGATTGGTAACAGACGGAGAGGGGAGAGCCACACATGCCGCTCTTTACGAAAAATTGGCTTCTTTAGGTTATCCTACAACGGTCAAGCCTGAAGATGGTGTAGTGCCTTCGTCTGTGGCTGGAATCGCTTCTGATTTTAAGATGCCACAGGTATGGAAAACTTCCATTGCAGTTGATTACCAACTCCCGATTCCTTTTCCTGCAACTCTGACAGGCGAATTAATTTTCAACAAATCCATCAACGAGACTTCTATCTCTGATTGGAGCATTCCTTCAGTAGGAGGCTTTGCACGCTTCAACGGTGTAGACAACCGACCTATTTATCCCACAGGATATCATACCAACACCAGTGCCTTCGTTCTTGAGAATACCAGTCGTGGATATGGTTGGATAGGAAACATTACTTTGAATACCCAACCTACCGAATGGTTGGATTTCACAGCAGCTTATACGCACACGGTGTCTAAGAACGTAACAGGTATGCCTGGTTCTAACGCTGAGTCAGCATTTACTTATGTACCTACGGTTGAAGGACCTAACCACATTCGTTTGCACAATTCACAGTATGTTACTCCCGATCGCTTAATGGCATCTGCAACCATTCATGACAAGAGTGGTAATCACTATGGTTTCTTCTACGAGGCATGGCGAGGCGGAGCCAACTACTCTTACATGACGGTGAATGATATCAATAGCGACGGATATAATTACGATGCCCTTTACATTCCTACCGATGAACAAGTAGCGAACAATGATTTCAGATTTGTTTCTGAAGATGATAAGACCCGTTTCATGGATTATGTGCATAACAATAACTATCTCAAAAAGCATCAGGGCGAATATGCAGAGGCTTACAGTCTGTATTCTCCATGGGTTCACCGCATCGACTTTAGTTATAAGCACGATTTCAAAGTCAACATTGGTAACACCAAACACAAACTGCAACTCAGTTGTGACGTCAAGAACCTCATGAATCTTTTCAACTCCAGTTGGGGTGTAGCAAAGTATTTGAATCCTGCTATTGGTGCTGAAGCACGTATCCTTAAATTCGAAGGTGTAGACAAAGAAGGTTATGCCACTTATTCAACGCCTGCATCTATTCATGGCAATACAGAAACTTTCACACCAAATTACTCTCTCGGACAATGCTGGTATGCCTCCATTGGTATTAAATATACATTTAATTAATTCATATAGTTGAAAAATTGAAAACATGAAACTAAAATATATTTTTCTTACATTCGTTGCCTTTATAGCTCTTGGGTTCACCAGCTGTGAAGACAATAAAGACATCACACTGTTAGATGCAGTCCAGGTTTCCTCCTCTTATGTGGCAATAGATGCCAAGGGAGGCACCCAGAAAATAACAGTTACAGCCACGGAAGACTGGAGTATGGACTTCATGGTTCCAGTCAAGGCCGACTCGCTTGATGATGAAAAGGGTATCGTGAAATACGATGTGCCAACAAACCAGATGGCAACCAAGCAAAACAAGTGGGTCAAGGTGTCGCAGCTTAGCGGTGGTGCAGGGACTACCGAGGTATCCTTCTCTGCCGATGCAACAACCGCAACGCGTTCTGTTACAATCCGCATCAAGGCTGGTGACAAGTACCAGAATATCATTGTTGCCCAGATAGACAATTCTTCAACGCCCGAAAGCACCGTGAAGGATGTGCTGACAGGCGTTGACAGCAAGACCTACCGTGTGAAAGGTATGTGTGGGAAAATCATCAATACTACATACGGCAACTGGTATATGGTGGATGGTGAGGGCAACGAACTCTATATCTATGGTACAAAGGATGCATCAGGTGCATACAACTGGAAGAAGTTCAACATAGCTCCTGGTGATCTTGTCACTGTTGAAGGTGTTAGGAAGACCTATAAATCAACAATTGAGATTGAGAATGCCACATTTATCTCAGTGAAAAAGGCACTCTTGCTCTGCAAAGAGACAAGTAAAACTATCGGCAAGGAAGCAAAGTCGTTCAACATCGCCATCACACAGAAAGGAGAGGGCTTGAGTTTCAAGTCAAATGTCAACTGGATGACGATAGAGCCAGGCTACTCGGTAAACAAGAAGGGTGACCTGGTGTTCACCGTCAGTCCTTCAGAGAATACAACAGGTAAGAATCGTGAAGGTACGCTTACTTTCAAGAGCACCAAAGGGGATGACGAGTCTGTGGTGACGGTTTCCATCATTCAGCTGGGAACTACTCCTGCCGCTACAGGCGGCATCGCGGGTATCGCTACAGCAATAGCTGCCAGCTCAGACAAGAAAAAGCAGGTGAACTTCGACGTGATGCTCACCGATGCTAAGGTGACCTACAAGAATGGCAGCAACATCTTCATCGAGGACGCAACAGGTGGCCTGTTGCTTTACAGTGGAGACGCCACGCTCGCCGTGGGCGATGTGATTAATGGACGTGTGTGGGGCTCAGGCTATGCATACAATGGGCTGCCTGAGGCAACCAAACTTGGAACTGGGCTGGCCAAGATAACCAAAGGGGATACGCCCAAGCCAATAGAGGTGACCCTTGCACAGCTTGCGGCTGACTACAACAAGTATATGAGCCGCCTAATCCTTGTCAAAGACGCTACTGTGGGCAAGGACATCAATGTGAAGTACTCGGCGGTTGTCAGTGCAGGTGCGTTGACAGATGGCACCAACACGTTTGCCCTGAACCACCAAAGGTCGGGCAAGTACAACGGCAAGAACATCTACTATTACATCCAGGCAGCTAAGGACAGCAAGGTTAACGTCATCTGCATCCCATCAGTGTACAAAACCAAAAAACAGCTCAATATATGGGACAAGAACTGGATCGGAAAACAGTAAGCGCTTGTTGCATAGAATAATCAAGGAGGGTGTGCTTCATAGCACACCCTCCTTTTGGCTGGTACAAGTCCAGCCGCATATTAATTGGCTTGATTCCTTTGTGGTATTTCATAATTTTCTTACCTTTGCCATAGAACCAAAGAAGACTGTAAATAGATGGTTATAGATTTCAATGAAATAGACGAACAGGCAATAGAAGGCTTCAAAGGCGGAGCCGGTCAGCTCCTTATGCGCAGCTTTGCCGATGATAAGTGCAAAATAATGCTCTCTACACTCAAGCCAGGCGCAAGTTCTGGGCTACATACACACGAACAAAACTGTGAAATTATTTATGTGTTGGAAGGAACATTGACCTTTCATTACGATCAAGAGATTGAAACTGTGCATGCTGGACAAGTGCATTATTGTCCGATGGGACACCAGCACTATATGGAAAATCTTACGAGTACTGACGTGAAATATTTTGCTATCGTCCCAGAGCATCACTAATTGACACAAAGTTGCTCTTGAGGTATGCCAATGATAGTGTCATTTTTATGCCTCGCATTACTAATTGTTGATAAAATTCTATCGAGAACCCAAAAAGAAGTGGTAACTTTGTCGTTGCTATGGAGAAACAAATGATAAAAAACGGGCGTCCTCAAATTGCGATTATCGATTCCAATACGCTTGCAATTTTAGGATTACAGCAAATATTGCAGGATGTGTTTCCAATTATGGAAGTTTCGACTTTCAATTCCTTTGATGAATTGAGTCAAAACTTTCCAGATTCTTTCTTTCACTATTTTGTATCGGTGAGCATTGTTTTAGAGAATCGACTCTTCTTTCTTGACCGACGTAGAAAGACCATTGTCCTTACCACTTCTAATGATCCAATGACCCAACTAACGGGGTTTCATAGCATTTGTGTGAATGTTCCAGAGGATGAACTTGTTCGCTCTGTTCTCATGCTCGAACAGCATGCGCATGGTACGGGGCAACACCTTCCACCTTTACCCAAAGTGTTAAAGAAAAAAGTCCTGTCCGACCGTGAAATAGAAGTATTGTCCTTAATCGTCCAAGGGTATATCAACAAGGAAATAGCCGATCGATTAAATATCGGAATGACAACGGTTATTACCCACCGCAAAAATATCATGGAGAAATTAGGGGTGAAAAGTGTCTCTGCTTTAACTATTTACGCCGTAACGCATGGGTATGTAGACATCAACAATATATAATGGTTCAGCGTCTGTACAGATTTGCTTGCAGACCTATTTTTGGGCATTCCGATAAGTTTGTGGTTACAAGAAAGGAGCTAACAAATGTGCAAACCAACCACGAAATTTCTGCCATGGACTCCTAAACTCATCCCAACTCTTTGGCGTCAACAGAAAACTGTATTTCTTGTCTCGGTCAAAAAGATGGTCTAATTGTTTCGTTGTACACCTATCAAGGATGACGGCATTGTTCTCATAGTCATACCTTAAACTTCTCGCATTAAGGTTGGCGCTCCCTACGGTACAGAATTTTCCATCCACCATCATCACCTTTGTATGGTGAAACCCATCGGTAAACATCCATACCCTTGCCCCTTGCTTCATGAGTTGATGTGCATTATAAAATCCGCAATCGGGGGTCAAGGGGATGTCGCTGCTGGTAGAAAGCATGATTTCTACTTTCACACCACGATGAATTGCATTTCTCAGCGCTTTTTTGATGCCACGATTAAGCGTGAAGTAGGGGTTGATAATCTTCAAACTATCACGAGCAGCATTGATTGCCTCAACATAAAAGTCCCGTATGATTTTGTTACTTATTCTTGGTTCACGATTGATCATCCCAACCGTTTTATGCCCAGCAGAGGCACAAGTGTCGGGGTTTAAGCCTTCCATATAATCTCGACTTCTGTGTCCTCTGAAATACTTGGAACCATGTACGTTTTGTTTTGCCGTTTTGTTCCACATTTTTAGGAAAATACTTTGCAACGTATTTACCGCAAGTCCTTCGATGCGACAGTGCATATCGTTCCATTTTCCCACTTGTTTCGTGCCCTTTATATAATAATCAGCCACATTCATTCCCCCAGTGTAACCCACTTCACCATCAATCACCACAATTTTTCGATGATCTCTGCTTAGTGCATGATTCACCCAAGGGAAGGTAATAGGATCAAATTTATAAATCTCGATGCCCTTTGCACGTATGGAGTCGATGTGTCGCTTCTTTAAGGGACGGTTATTCGAGGCATTTCCAAAGGCATCAAAAAGTGCCCTCACCTCAACTCCTTCACTTGCCTTTCGCTCAAGAAGTTGAAATAAAAGGCTTGCTATCGAGTCGTTTCTGAAGTTAAAGTATTCGAGGTGTACACTACTTTTGGCTTGCTCAATGGCTTTGAACAGATCATCAAACTTTTCTTGTCCATTGGTCAAAAGGGTTACCTTGTTATCGTGTGTGAATGTAACGCCTTCCTTGCACAACGCTTGAGCAATGATGGAATCGGATGATTGTGCTCTTGTGGTGACACAAAAAGCTATACTTAGAATAAATAAAACTGTCCTCAAATTTTCTTACCTTGTCTTACTAAATCATACACGAATAGTGGTCTACTATTCCTAATAAATGGTTTGCTTCGTCCACCACCAACACTGTATGTATCTTATACTGATGCATGATTCGTTGTATTTCCGTTATTTTTGTACTGGGTGCTACGGTTTTCGGATTTGTAGTCATGATATCGCTCACCGTCTTGTCGAAAAACTGCGCTTGCCATTTCTCCATGGCTCGCCTGATGTCGCCATCTGTAATCAAGCCCACTACTTGTTCGTTCTCTAACGACACACCCAATCCCAATTTGCCTTTGCTTACATGAATAATAGCATCACCAAGATGCATCTCCTTGGGAATGATAGGAAGATTGTCCGAACGCATCACATCTGCAGCTGTGGTGAGCAATCGTTTACCCAATTCACCTCCTGGATGAAACTGTGCAAAATCCTTTGGCTTGAATTTTCTTACCTTCATTAAGGCAATGGCCAATGCGTCACCCATGGCAAGTGCTGCTGTAGTACTACTGGTTGGTGCCAAGTTCAGCGGACAAGCCTCTTTCTTCACCGAGCAAAGAATATGGGTTGTGGAATATTTAGCCAGTAGGGAGTGGGCGTTTCTGCTGATAGATACCACGGGTACTTTCATGTGTAGCACCATGGGCAGAAAGCGCAACAGCTCGTCTGTCTGTCCGCTATTGCTCAAAGCCAGCACCACATCATCGGGTGTCATCACTCCCAAATCACCGTGATAGACATCCAACGGATTGATAAAGAACGCTGGAGTACCAGTCGAGGACAATGTTGCGGCTATCTTTGCACCGATATGACCACTTTTTCCTACCCCCGTTACAATGATTTTTCCTTTGCAGTTGAACATCAGTTCGACTGCCTTTTCAAAGTGTTCATCTAACTGTGGGATGAGTTCTAACAACGCTTGGGCTTCATCCTTGATACATTGCGCAGCAAAATCTTTTGTTTGTTTCAGTAAGTTGTTCGTATTCTCGTCCATATCCTAATATCGTTTCCTCTTGGTGTCAGAATAGTTTATGCTTTCAGCAAGTCTTGTATAATCAACTCAAGTTGGTCAAGCGCTATCATGTTAGCAGCGTCACTAAGACCTTGATCGGGCGTGGGATGCGTCTCGAAGAAATAACCTGTCGCCCCAAAAGCTTTGGCTGCTTTTGCCATAGAAGGCACAAAGTGCCTGTCGCCAATCGTCTTTCCGTTGCCCGCACTTGGTCTTTGCACACTGTGGGTACAATCCATGATGACCGTGTCTACCAGTTCGAGCATGTCGGGAATATTTCTAAAATCAACAATTAAGTTGTTATATCCAAAACAGTTACCACGTTCAGTGAGCCACACCTCGTTGGCACCGCTCTCACGTACTTTCTCAACGGGATATTTCATGTCCTTTCCACTCAAAAACTGGGCTTTCTTGATGTTCACCACCTTGCCCGTTTTGGCGGCTGCAACCAACAGGTCGGTTTGTCGACAGAGGAAGGCAGGGATTTGCAAGATGTCGCACACCTGTCCTGCGGCTTCTGCCTGATAGCTTTCGTGAATGTCGGTAGTGATGCGCAGGTGGTACTTTTTCTTTACCTGTTCCAGCATTTGCAGTCCTTTTTCGAGACCAGGACCCCGAAATGAGTGTATAGACGTTCGATTTGCCTTGTCGAACGACGCTTTGAAGATAATCTCTGTACCCAAGCGCTGATTGATTTCAACCAGTCTCGAAGCCACTGTTTCCAGCAGTTCCCACGATTCGATGACGCAAGGGCCTGCTATAAAAATGGGATGCATAAAATAAAATGATATTTAGATTACAAAGGTACAGAAATCACGCATAAAAGCCAAAGCTTTAACGTTTGTTTGCGCTAAACGCACAGCTCTTTCATTGAAGACCAATATTTTTACATCGAAAAAACATCCACTAAACAGCGTTTGTAAAATTGGAACTACACTGCATAACAAGATAATTAATGCTGACCAACTTATGGGAATGATATTGTGTATTGCCTCAAGTCACATTGTGGGGTAAGGGGATATTGTAGACAGAAGAGGGTGCTTCAAGTTCAAATTATCTACAAATTCAGTAATGAGAGGACGTGTAAACACAATAAGGACGTTCAAGGACTTAGTTGCGGATTTGAGGCTTAATTTTTTCATAATTTTAAGTTGTTAAGTTATTATTACCCTAATATTACGCTAGGGACTGCATTTTGTTTCATGTATAGATCTGATGATACTAAAGTTGAATTCGTTCAGAAGATCTGTAGTAATAGATTCACTAGTGTATTAATGAAATACTCTTTTGAAGTGCTAATTTCTGTAACATCTCTAAAGTTTTATTTCTTAATTAATTATTTGATTTTCTCACCGAAGGGTATCTTTTATTTTTTCCTTATAAATACAAAAAATGAGATAACGACAAAGAATAACACATAGGCTATGTTTACGTATTCGCCTTTCGAAAAGTTTATTATCCCGCTATAAAAACAATAGTTTAATCTCCAGACTGTACTATAGGGTATAAGGTAGATATAATCTTTATTTTGAGCAATAATACAAAAAATCGTCATGAGGCTAGCAAACCCAATAGGTAAAACAAAACTCTTAAAAATCAAACTAAGATAATATTGTATAAATGAAACAGCAGAAAGTGCTATAAACAAATACGAAAAATAAGAAGCTATTAGGTTATTAACATTATAACTGGAGAATTCATATCCAGGTAATAACTTATCCAGAGCAAAACCAGACAGAAGGAAAGCAAGATAACCTATAAGGAAAGAAATAAAGTTAATCTCTAAAAGGAAGACTATTTTGCTCGAATAAATTGTCAGCTTGCTAATTGGTCTTGTAAAAAGAAGTCTAAATCCATAATTCTTCTATGTTGCTTTCCAAATAATTGGAAAATATTTGTAATTTATTAACTGTTCATTATCATTCACTTAGCGTGAA
>NZ_QFFX01000047.1:0-22675 GCF_023522295.1 Prevotella sp. TCVGH
TTCACGCTAAGTGAATGATAATGAACAGTTAATAAATTACAAATATTTTCCAATTATTTGGAAAGCAACATAGAAGATATGAGGTGAGAACACCAAACTTTCCACCTTCATAAGCCCATATCTCTGGTGCAGCATCGTAACCGCCCATGAGTTGCCACTCCTTCACATGTTCATCTAACTCGACAATCTTTCCTCTGTTCAGGGTAAAGTTTCCACCAACGGTCCAGCGCCAATCTTTGTTACGTATGGGCGTTACGTCCATCTGAATTTCAACACCTGAGTTTTGAATGTTGCCTGCATTAATGAGTTGGCTGCTTGCACCTGCCTCGCTAACCGACCCCACACGCATAATTTGGTTAAAGGTATTGGTCTTGTAATAAGCAAAGTCGAGCGTTAAACGTTCATCGAAGAATCTAAGATCTGCTCCCAACTCAATGGACTGCTGAATCTCAGGCTTCAAGTTATCGTTGAACATGGTTCCTAAGTTAGGGGTTGCGGACAGAACCGACCCACTCTTATCGGGCTTGTAAATAGACCTTTGGTCAAATACACCATATCCATTACTGGTGGCATAGGCCGATGTACCCATACCCACACGTGCAATGGATGCGCGAAGTTTACCAAAAGTAAACCACTTTGGCAGATCTTTTCTAAACGAGTCTGAGAACACCCACGACAAGTTGGCTGATGGATAAAATACGGTATAGTTATTTTGTCCATTGGTAATATAGGTTGGGTAAGTAAGTGTAGACAACCAGTCATTACGTGCAGTAAGTTCAAGGAACACCTGATCTCTCCATCCAAGATTTACAATGCCATAGATACCAAGTGTACGCTGATTGGCTGGCATATAATCAAATGTGGGTTCTATCTTGTTGGTTGAATTAGAGAAAGCAAACACGCCTGGGATGACCAATCCTCCATTAGTACCCTTCGCCCAATTGTTGCGTGGGGTGTTGCCATACAACTCAGCGGCTACAATACCAGATAAGGTAAGCTCTTCTGTACCAATGGTAAACTTGTTATCAGGCGAATTGAGCATAGCCAAGAAGTTATAACTTCCCTCGGTGCTTCCGCTTCGCCCATAATAACCTGCCCCTGTGGGTCCATAGTCGGGTCCTGTACCATACTGACGCTCCTCATAGTTTACGCCGTAGTAATTGTAGTTGGCTTTTAGGCTGGCTTTAAGCCATGGCATAATATTAGCACGCAACGTAACATCGGCCAGAATAGACTGCTCCGACCGCTGCCTTACGTTCGTGTCACGGGTATGTAGGTAGCCTCGCAGACTTCCCCAAGGGGAAGTTGATTCTACAGCATGGGTCACAGGGTCGCGGTACATGCTGGCATAGTGGGCGATATCCATATTACGCGGCAGATTATAAGCAGATATCATACCAACGTTATTACCCCAGTCCCAACCACCTTGGCTACCACCGTTGAGCGATCGAGAGAAGGCATACTTGAAACCGATTTCGAGCGAGAATACCTTATTTAATTCTGTCATTCCCTTGAAGGACACATTGTGACGGTCGAAGCTGTTGCGAATAAAAACACCATTGTTCTTCATAAATCCATACGACAGGCGGAAAGATGATTTCTCGCTGCCACCACTGATAGCCACATTGGTATTATTGTTCAATCCTGTTTTGTACAAATCTTTCCAATTGTTGGGTTTTGGAGAGAATGGGGTCTTTTGTCCATCGGGCATGTATTGATTTATCAGTTGCCCATCCATCCTCGGGCCGAAGCTGTTAGGCGTCCGCTGCAATGAGCCATCTGCCATGAATCCACCCTGATAACCGTTGTATGTTGTTCCAGCCCCATATATATCTTGCAGGTCGATGGGAGATTTGTAGATATCTGTCACCTCAATTGACTGACTCACCTCTATTCCTAAACCTCGTTTACCAAACTTGCCACCCTTTGACACGATGACCACAGCACCATTGGCACCCCTGGAACCATACAATGCTGTTGCTGCGGCACCTTTCAACACCGTAACACTCTCATAATCTGCGGGGTTCAGGTTCTTGAGTTGCGACCCCCAGTCTGTGCCGCTTAGGTTTCCAGTCAACGGCTCTTGGATGATCATGCCGTCAATCACAAAAATAGGTGCATTGTTCTTATCAATAGACTTAGCACCACGAATAGTAATGGCTGATGAGGAAGTTACCCCTGATGCGCCTGCAGTATTAATCTGCACACCAGCCACCTTACCTTGCAACGCATTCACTGGGTTCACGGCGTTGATACGCTCAATCTCTTCTGTGGACACCTTTGTAGTAGCATAGCCCACTTGCTTGGCTTGTTTAGGCATGCCATAAGCTGTTATCACTACCTCATTGAGCGTCTTGTCATCGTTCACAAGTGTTATCTCTATCACCTTTCTACTACCGTCGTAAACAAATTCGTAGGGTTTGTAACCTAAGTATGTTACCACAACCACGGTACCCTTGCCAACATTGGATAACGTAAACCTGCCATCAATGTCGGTAATCGCACCCAATGATGAGTTCTTTACCCTGACCGATGCACCGACTATCACTTCTCCTGTGTTGTCCTTGACAACACCAGAACATGTTCCATTCTGTTGGGCTACGGCAACAGTTTCCACGAATCTCTCATTAGACGCATGGATAGGCAAATTTAACGCCGCAAGCACTGCAATCAACAGAACGGATGCTGAACAATTGATAACCTTTAACATATAGAATTAAAGTTAAACAAATTAAACTTAGGGCTCTATTTATCAAACCGACTTACCGTCGCCAGAGAGCCTATGTTGAGCTAACGGTAGTACTAAATGGAGGGCTGTCATTATACCACAGCCGTAAATTTGCGTCAAATATAAGCTTATTTTTGCATACTTACAACTTTTTAAGTAAAAATATATCAAGATTTTAATTTGCTTGTAATGACAACAAAAATAAAGGTAAAACCTACTAATGTAGAAAGTACATCTAATCTGTCTCAAACGACATCATCATAGGGCATGCGCTTGAAGTCTTTCAATCCAATACAGACGGTGAAAGAAAACGATTATTGAATTACAACATGGGTAACAAGATAGTTCAAGGAGAACTAAGGGAAAATATATGAAGTTTTTGGTTCTATATTATACAAATCTTAACATTCTAAAAAAAATATAGATAAAACGCTTGTAAAGTTTCCACATTTTTCTTACCTTTGTAAAGAATTTATAAGATGAATTTCAATGTACAACTTTGGTTTTAACGGCATAACGTCTACGAAACAAGTAAATAAAAGTTATGCATAAACACAATGACCAAAGCGTTTTTTACATGAATTCTTTTTTAATTATTAACATAAAACATTCAGTAATGAAAAAAATTATGACGAGAATCTTTTCCTTAGTAGGCATTTTACTACTGGGAAGTCTCAAATCAACGGCACAAGTGAATGACGTGTCGTTTATCGTATCTCCCTCTGCAGAATACATTTGGTGGGACAAGGATCTTTCTATTGATAACATGCCGCTTTATGGTGGTAAATTAGGCTTCGGTTTCGGACCGCTTTTTGAGTTGCACGCATTCTATCTGCGTGGCAATGACACCAATGCAAAAGTACGCAGACAAAATTGGCTTACAGACGAAGGATGGGCGAATAATATCAGAGATACCAAGATGGATTTAATTAAGTACGGAGGTGAAATCAAATTGAATCTTTGGAAAAATAGCTATTTTGCGCCATATCTTACAGCAGGTGGTGGAGTTCAACAAATGAAGTACAACTCTTATACCAATGATGCGCTGATGACAGATGTACCTATGAAAGATGAACAGCTCTTTGCTTCGCTCGGTGTAGGTGCTAAGTTTAACCTCAGTCCTCGTGCAGTCCTCTCACTTGAAGCAAAGAATACCATGTTCAATGCCAGCAAAGGTAGCTACTTAATGAGACCAGAGTATGATAAATCTGACGGTGGCAACCACCTATATAATTGGACGGCTGGTGCAACACTTGACTTTTATTTGGGTGGTAGAACTGAAGATTCCAAAGATGCCATCAGTAGAGAATATCGCAATATGTTCTCAGGTGGTCTCAAAGGGCTGAAGTTTGTGGTTGAACCTGCAGTAGCTTATCTTGATTTTGACAAAGATATGCCAATGACCGACACCTATCTGATGGGGGTTAGTGCAGGTTTTGACTTGTCTTCATTGGTAGGTATCCGTGGATTCTACTATCAGGCTAACAAAGAGGCTGACAAACTTTCACTTTCTTTCTCTAAGAATTTGGCATTGTATGGTGGTAACATCATCACTCGCCTTAACTTCCCAAGAGGCATTAACCCTTACTTACAGTTAGGTGGAGGTTATATGAAGGTTGGTGATAAGTATGCCGATGAGAAAGGCAACACCACAGCCGAAAGTTCTCCATTTGTATTTGGAGGTGCTGGTATTGAAATTCCAATCAGCAAGTACGTTGCACTCTTTGGTACCGCCAATGCTATGTTCACCTCTGAAAAGGGAGTCAAAGAAGAGAATATTCAAAGCCCTGATCATATCAACACTAGCATGCTGTACAATGCAGGTTTGAGAATCAACCTCGGATTGGCTGCCGATGGCGAAAAGAAATATAATAAATACGTAAATCGTCGCTTAGATGCACAGCGCGAAGCTTCTAACGAAGAACTGAACGATTTGAGATCACGCTATGATGAAAGAATTGACGAATACGATAGCCAGATTGCGGATTATAACGAAAAGATATCGAACTATGATCAGCAAATGGCTCAGTACGATGAGCGCGTAAATAAGCTCAAGGCTGACTACGAGAAGCGCATTAACAAATTGGACAAAGACTTAGAAAACGCATTGAAAGCTAACGATACCATTCGAGTAACTGAAATCGCACGCCTGAAAACTCGTCACCAGCAAGAACTTGAAAACATTGAAAATGACGAAATGGCTATCAAGCGGAAATTAGTGAACGAACTTGGCGAAAGCAAGGGTAACAATGTGAAGATGACACGTAGTCAGCTCAACGAATTGGTTAACCGTATTGCAAGAGAAGCAAGAAATGACGCACGTAATTATAACTATGATTACGATTACGACTATGACGTAAATTATGCACAGCCACAGGAGTCTTATCGCTCTGTAGCTCCTCAGCAAAGAATTGCTCCCGTTCAGAATAATGAAACAGAGCAACTCAAAAGAGAACTCCGTATCATGAACGAGAAATTAAATAAGGTGATTAGCCAAAGAAATAACGCTGTAGGAACCACTATTGTTACTGACGGTAGCGGCGTCGTTGCTAATGAATTGGCACCTGCAACAGCTTATAATTCTGGCGCTTATCAGCCAACTGCTAACAGAGGCTTGAAGCTTAACCGCATCGGAATCTTCACAGGAGTAGGCTTTGGCGACTTGACTTCTTGGAACATTGGTGTGCGTGGTTACATGCAAATTGCATCAACAAACCTCGACTTTGTACCAGAACTCTATGCAGCCATGGCGGACAACAGCGGAATGGGTATTTCTGCAAATATCATCTATAATTTCAAGATTGCCTCGTTAGGTAAGTTTGAACCTTATGCAGGCTTTGGTCTTGGTATTTTCCACGGTAAGGACACACACTTTGGCTCTAACTTACTCCTTGGTGTAAGCACTGAAATGTTAGGCGGAAAAGTATTCTTTGATTATTCTGCACGTAGCTTGACGAAGCAGAATCAGTTAGCTGTGGGGTATTCATTCACATTCTAAATTGAGACACATGCTGAAAAAACAATATCTGGTAGCACTTGCTCTTCTTGCACTCCCTATCACGTATGCAGATGCGACACCTGTGGTAAGTGTTGCACCTGCTGCAGATGATACCATCATCGTTGATAGAGATGAATTGATGGACGTGCTAAGAAGAGTATCTACCAGTGAAAAAAGAAAAACAAATAGGTCAATGAGGAATATGCGTCAGCAGAAAAGAGAACAAAATTATCATCGGATAAGCCCAGGAAAAACGACACCTGTGTATAATTCCTCTTCGAGACGTGTTGAATACATTCCTTTGTACGAACCTCAAGTTGGAAAGATACAGGGTTATCAACCTTATTTACCAATACAGAACTTGCAGCCAAATTCCTTGGACACGACAGATTCTCAAGATGCTCAACAATTGCAAGAGCAGATTGATCAACTGCAAAAACAAATTGAACTCTTAAGTCAAACGGTGAAAGATCCTGCACTTAGACAGCAAGTTGACTCCATGGCAAAGCAGCAAAATGCGCTACGTGCCAAGAAGGATACGCTCATCATGAGAGCTCCTGCGAATAATCCAACAGAACAATGCTGTCAAGAAAAGGCGCTTGTTGAACCCACTCATCCTGTTAAGGTGACACCTTTTGACACTAATTTAAGACAGGTTTTCTTTGAAATTTCGTCTAATCAATTATCTAAAGAAGCCGAGCATACACTCGATGCGGTAGTAGATGTATTGAAAAACAATCGAAATTTAAAAGTAGAGTTAACGGGATTCTCCAGCAAAGATGGACCAAAAGCTTTTAATAAAGATTTGGCTATGCAGAGAATGAATAGTGTAAGGGCGTATTTAGTCAATCATGGCGTAAATACAAACCAAATTTCTGCACTTTCATACGGCATTGATAAAAAGTCGGAAATGAAAACTTATGCGCGTAGAGTAGAGCTTTGCATCTCTCTATAAGCATTGGTGTTATTCACGAAATCCAAAGGTTGAAGTGTTCGTCCGAATGGACATTTAATTGAAATGTTTAACGACTTGCAATTCAACCTTCACATACTGTAAAAATAACCACTCGTGGTTTTTGCAACAATCGATTTCCCATCATGGGAAGCTTTGTACAAAAAATCGATTTCCATACCATTGCAAAAAGCCCGAGTGGTTATTTTTTATGCTTCAGGATGTACACTTATTGCGCCCTATTCTTCCTCAAGATTACGCAAAAGGAATGAAACTATCATGAACACTACCCTCACATACACATACTGTTGTTTCATCTTATTGATTAAAAAATCTCGAAAGAAGACTCTTTAATTACAAGTTTTTATGTAAATTTGCCCTATTAACCATTTTAATAACTTGAAAGATAACTAACAAATGAATGATGTTCATAACAAACCAAAACTGCGAAAACCACGCTGGCTTTATACAAAAATAGAAGGTGGCGAAAGGTATGGTTTGGTAGAATCGACGATAGAGCAAGGAGGATTACATACCATTTGTACCAGTGGACAATGCCCAAACAAAGGACATTGCTGGAAGAACGGAACGGCTACCTTCATGATTTTAGGCGATCGCTGCACTCGCGCATGCCGATTTTGTGCCACACAGACGGGACACCCATTACCTCCAGATGAGCAAGAACCCATAAAAATAGCAAGAGCCGTTAAGGCAATGAAGCTGAAACATGCCGTTATCACATCGGTGGATCGTGATGACCTGCCCGACAAAGGCGCTGCACAATGGGCAAAGACCATAAGCGAAACAAGAAATCTGTGCCCTGACACCATTATCGAAATATTGATACCTGATTACCGAGGAGAACTGTTACAAATGGTGTTGGCTGCAAAGCCTGATATTGTTGCACATAATCTTGAGACTGTTGAGCGACTAACTCCCTCGGTACGGAGCAAAGCCACTTACCAAAACAGTATGGAAGTGCTGAAAGAAATTGCTGCAACAGGCGTGATGACAAAGACGGGCATCATGGTTGGATTAGGCGAAACACAGGACGAAGTGTTAACGACTATCCACGAAGCTTACCTTGCTGGATGCCGTATGCTCACCATTGGGCAGTACCTTCAACCGTCTCCCAAGCAATTGGATGTACAGGAATATGTTCATCCTGACATCTTCTCTTTATACAAAGCAAAAGCACTCGAGATGGGTTTTGCCAACGTTGAAAGTGCGCCATTGGTACGTTCTTCCTATATGGCAGAAGAGTCGTATGTCAGAATGATGTTAAGAAAAAGAGCAAAGACTGGAAGTTAGTTGTGAAATAAGTCCACAAATGCGATTCCCTTGGATTGTTAAATGGCTTGTCTATCTATCGCAACATGGCAAAGTCTCAAAACATATTCCGCAAAGTGTAAAATGAAATGAGAAGCATCCTTGGGGCTGATTGCCTTCAGAATGCTTCTCACCATATTTGCGCACAATGTATTCTTGAACAAATGTCACCAAGTGATGCCAGATCAGTCGTGATAATACACTCGTTTCACGCGGTTACTAACGCTCGTAAGAACCTCATAAGGAATGGTCTCAAGAATGTCTGACAACACTGTGACGGGCAGATGCTCACCGAATATCTCAACTCTGTCTCCTTCTTTACAATCAATACCCGTCACATCGATCAATGCTACATCCATACAAATATTGCCCACATAGGGAGCACGCTGCCCATTGACCAAACAATAACCATGCCTGTTTCCTAATCTACGATTCAGTCCATCCGCATAACCTATGGGAATGGCAGCAATAACACTATCATGCGCTATCGTTCCCTTTCGACTATAGCCCACCGTATCGCCAGCTTTCACTTCACGTTTTTGAAGAATGGTTGTCCTTAAAGTACTCACTTGATGAATCACTTGGTTGGTTCTTGGATTGATACCATACAATCCCAAACCTAATCTACACATATCTAATTGGCGTTCTGGGAAGTGTTCAATTCCCGCAGAATTATCCATGTGACGAATAATTTTATGGGTGAATGCAGCTTGCAAAAGCTTGCTACCTTCATCAAACAAAGCAAATTGTTGTGCGGAGAACGAATCGAAGTCATCACTATCCGACCCCACAAAATGTGAAAAGACAGAACGTGGAATGATTGCATTTTGGTGTTTCAACCGAGAAATCAATGTCTGCATGTCTTTTTGAGGGTCAAATCCCAAACGATGCATACCCGTATCCAACTTGATATGCACAGGATAGTCTGTAATGCCTTCTTTCTCAGCAGCTTTTACAAGGGCGTCCAATAATCTAAAAGAATACACTTCTGGCTCTAAGTCATAATCGAAAAGCATCTTGAAAGAACTCATCTCGGGATTCATCACCATGATGTTAGCAGTGATTCCATTCTTGCGAAGCGTTACACCCTCATCGGCTACTGCCACCGCTAAATAGTCCACACGATGGTCTTGCAAGGTCTTCGCTACTTCCACAGCACCAGCTCCGTAGGCATCTGCTTTAATCATACACACGAGTTTTGTACCATGCTTGAGCAAAGAGCGATAATAATTCAGATTGTCGACAATGGCATTCAGATTTACTTCCAAGATAGTTTCATGAACCTTCCGCTCCAGTCTCTCGGTGAGTTGGTCAAAATTAAATCTACGTGCCCCTTTTAACAAGATTACTTCGTCATGGAGTTGCGCAAACACTTCGCTCTTTTCAAAAGCTTCTACCGTAGGGAAGAAGAATTTCTTTGGCGTTTCAATCAAATTCCGATTAGCAGAAAGTTGCTTTCCAATACCAATCAATTGAGACACGCCCCGCTTGACAGCCAAGCTGGACACCTCTTTATATAACTCCGATGGCTGACGTCCGCTCTGGTCTATGTCGCTAATGATTAATGTCCGGCTGCGGTTTTGCTGATCTGGACGACGGTTCATAAAGTCCAAAGCAATGTCCAAAGAGTTGATATCCGAATTATAGGAGTCGTTTATCAACGTACATCCGTGCTGACCTTCCTTTACTTCAAGTCGCATGGCGACAGGCTCCAACTGTTGCATTCGTTCATCCAAGGCACTCATGGACATCCCCATTTCTAACGCTACCACGGCACATTCGATGGCATCCGCTACAGAAGCCTCATCGATGAACGGTATAGAAAACCAATCCTCGCGTTCATGGTACACATAAGTGATGGTTGTCATCGTTGCTTTCTTTTCCACAGTCTTGATGAAGAAAGGCGCACTTTTATCGCTCATCGACCATGCCAACTTCTTTCCTCGTAAATCGGAATCGTTGACAACCTTTTGAATAATAGGGTCATCAGCAGGATAAACCAAAATTTCTGCATCATTTAAGAGAATCATTTTCTCCCTGCATTTATCTTCCATGGACGCAAAATTTTCTTGATGTGCATCGCCAATGTTTGTCAACACAGCAATGGTAGGCTGAATCATGTGCTGCAATGCCGTCATTTCTCCTGGCTCACTAATCCCTGCTTCAAAGATTCCAACCTGTGTCTCCTCATTCAGCAACCACACAGACAATGCCACACCTACCTGCGAATTATAACTTCGAGGCGAACGAGTGACGAAGAACTGTGGAGAAAGTAATTGATACAACCATTCCTTCACCATTGTCTTGCCATTCGAGCCTGTAATACCCACAATGGGAATATGAAACTCTTCACGATGACATTTTGCCAATCTTTGTAAAGCCTTGCAAGGATTTAGCACCCTTAGAAAGTTGGCTTCAGGATACAGATGTTCATAATCCACGGGTACGGATGATACCACAAAGTTTCTAACGCCTCGTCGATAGAGTTCTGGTATATAATGATGTCCATCGTTTCTGTCTGTCTTCAAAGCAAAAAACAGCGTCTCTTCTGGGAAACACAGTGAACGACTGTCAGTCAATAAGAAACCTATTTGAGCACTATTAGAACCATAACGCTGTGCCCCTATTTGCGTTATCACCTCTTCAATATTATAAATCATATCTTTCTGGATTTTCCATTGCAAAGGTAATCTTTTTCTGTATCCTCCCAAAAGAAATGATACAAATAACTTGAATGCCTCCACCAACAGCTTCCTGTCAATGAGGTAAAGAATCTGGTCTACAATGAAAAGCGATATAACTACTGGCACAAAAGAAAATCACACAGACTCTTACTGATGAAAGAATCTGTGTGATTTGACGTTCCGCTTCTACTCAGCGTAATCGTTTCAAGGAGATTACCAACCTGGATTTTGCTTTAATTCCTTGTTAAGCGTTATCTGTCCTGTCGGAACAGGATAGAAATAATGCTTCTTGTCAAAGGTGCGAACTTGCTTCAAGGTATTCGAACCAATCATATATCCTTCAGTATTCACATCAACTTCAGGATTCTTCAAATACTTTAAGTTAGCGCCAAGATAGATGTTGGGATGCTTTTGTGAATCTAACAAGTCAAGTTGGTGCCAACGTATCAAGTCCCAGTAACGATACCAGTTGTCAAACATCAACTCGCAACGGCGTACTCGTCGGATTTCCCACAACAAGTTGCTAACATTCATGTTATTAGCGGGGTCAGCCTCTGGGGTTGTTGTCATATTTGGCAAGCCTGCACGCTTCTGTAAAAGGTTCACACTCTTATCCAAATCTGCTTGTGTTAAATTACCTAACTCTGCTTTTGCTTCCGCATAATTCAAGTAAATCACTGACAACCAATAGATAGGACAATCGGTATATTGCTTACCAATGTTGTTTCGGTCAGTGGTAGTCATTTCCTTAGGGTTATCATATTTGGCTACACCATATCCTGTGGTCGAAGTAAATTCATTCGAACCAGCACGCGAATAAGGCTTTCCCTTAAATACCAAAACCGTATCTATAGTTACAGCTAAACGCTTATCGCGCACTGCGAGCAAAGAATTGATGTTAAAAACACCATTCGCATCTTCCTGTACTGCATCGGAATTGTTCAATGTCGTTGTTGCCTTTGGCTTTCCATCCAAGAACAAATAAGCATCAAAGGCATCCTTTGTCATACCGTGTGTACCACTGGTATTCAAAGTATAATCGACTGTTGAGTGCATTAAAACGTTCTGAGAATAAGGCTTGTAAAAGATGATTTCAGGATTTTTACTCAAATCTATCGAATTATAAATACCCTGATAAGAATCATTGAGCTTGTATCCCTTCTTCATCAATGCCTCACATGCCGATACACACTCATTCAAATACTTTTGGGCACGTGCCACATCCGGACCTTTGCCAGCATTTTCTCCAGCAGTACGGTATTTACAATAGGTTCCTTCAAACAAAGTAACATCTGCTTTCATTGCCAATGCCATATCGGCTGTAAAACGTTGTTTGTTGCTTCCCTGAATGTGTTTGGCTGCAAAATCTAAATCGTTTAACACGCTATCCATGACAATATCGCGATCTACTCTCGGACCATACAACACGTCATTATCGTCAGTTGACACCACATGACCTACCCATGGCACATCTCCATATTCTCTCACGAACTGGTAATACTGCCAGGCACGATTCAAACGGGCGATGCCTTCATAACTTGCCTTCACCGTTTCTGACAACGTAGAGGATTTCAAACCCTGAATAATATAGCTGGCGCGTCGTATTTCTGTTAATGGATTTGACCAGTTACTTGAGGCAGAAACCACGTTGGTGTATGACCACAGGTTATCTTGATAGCTCACTTGGTCATCACTCAAGGTCTTAAAATAGAACCATCCACCACCGCCAGCATTGCCATAACCTACATAGTTATTCAGGAAGTGGTTACACTGGTTGTCTAAGTTGCAGGAATTACTCCAATATGATGGGGTATTGATAAAGGTGTCGTCAGGGCTGATGTCTAAGAAATCATTACAACTTGACATCGCCGCTATCAAACCAATACCTAAAATAATGCTCTTTTTCATGATTGTTAATTTTTAGGAATTAAATTATAAGGTTACTTGAACACCGAAAGAGAACGTACGCGTAATGGGCGCTGTACGTCCCCAACCACCGTAAAGTTCACCTTCACCCGTGTTCACTTCTGGGTCTACAGGCAAATCGTGTCCTTTGTGTAACAAGAATAAGTTGTTACCACTGAAGTAAATACGTGCTCTCTGGATATATGCCTTTTGTGTCAAGGCTGTAGGGAGTGTATATCCAAAAGTGATATTCTTCAATCGTAGATACGACATATTTATCAAATAGCGTGACTGTGGATAATAGTTGTTTCTACCATTATTAATTCCTGACACAGTCCCTGCTACATCATTGTCAGGAAACAGTCGAGGATAACGATTGGCTTGATTAATTTCATATCCCTTAATTGTTTTCCAGTCTGAAGAATAAAGAACTCTATTATAGCTATTTTGATGTGAATATACTGCAAGATCTGCACCTCTCATCAAAGGGAAATTTAGCGAAGAGATAGTCCAAGCATCACGCTTGCCAACACCCTGGAAGAACAAATCCAAATCGAATCCCTTCCAGCTACCACCTAAATGGAAACTATATTCGTAACGAGGCAAGATATTTCCTATCACTTTCAGGTCGCCATGATCATCGGCAGTGCCTTTACCACCATCGATAACACCGCTACCATCTAAGTCTTTATATTTGATATCGCCAGGACCATAATGGAAAGACCCCTGCTCCAAACCTTTTTGCGAGGCGATGCCTTGTGCATAGTTCCATGTACCATCGGTATTTTGACCTGTGAAATCTGATTCTTCAAAATATCTATCCGTCTCGAATCCCCAAATATCACCATAAACCTTACCCGAGTAATTGGTATTCAACAGTTTCGCATCATTGCGCCACTCTTGTACCGTAGTCTTGGAATCACTCAAGTTAAAGTTAGCATATACATTCACCTCTCCGAAGGTGTGGTTCCAGTTGATATTAAATTCCCAACCACGTGTGCGCAGCGTTCCTGCATTTTGATAAGGTGCAGCGGTACCTAATACGTCAGGCAAGACTTGCGATGGAGCTAACATATCTCTATTTTCACGTTGGAACCAGTCAAAGCCCATCATCAATTCGTTATTGAAGAAGCCTAAATCCAAACCTAAGTCAATAGTGCGAATGCGCTCCCATGTCAATGAATTAGCAACTAATTTTGGCATGTTGAACATGGTTAGTTTATTGGCATTAGCAATATTATTTCCTACCCAATACACATAACGTGAATTCGTTTGATTGATGAGTTCTTCAAACATGTAATCACCAATGGCTTCATTACCAATTTCACCAAACGACGCACGCAACTTACCATTGCTTACTACCTTCTTCAAAGGCTCAAAATAAGCCTCTTCGGAGAAGCGATAACCAGCCGAAGCCGATGGAAAGAAAGCCCAATGAGCATTGTGTGGGAAACGTGAAGAACCGTCATAACGACCATTCAGTTCTAAGAGATAAATGCCCTTGTAATCGTAGTTCAATCGTCCAAAATAACCTGCCGAAGCCATTTCCGAGTGCGCCCACTTAATGTCTTGTCCTTCTTGTGAAGCCAAATTCAACTCAGGCATCCCCTCATCGAACAAACCACTACGCTTTCCATACAGGTAAATATAATCGGACTTCTCGGCATTCACACCTGCCATGGCTTTGAAATGATGATTTCCCCAACTCTTATCATAGTCCATATAAGCATTGAGGGTCCAAGTATTGCTCTTTGAGTTGTCACGCCAAACACCAGTTTGACTTGGTGAAACTATATAACCAGGCTTAATTCCACCCCAATTAATACCATATACAGAAAAATCTTCGGAAGCACTATTCATGTTTTGAATGGCATATGTAAAATCAGCATAAAATGACATCTCTTTTGTTAAATTTGCTCTAAGAAAAGCATTTAAGCGTGAAAAATCGGTTGTTACACGCTCATCTGAAGCCTGTTTTAAAATAGCCATGGTACGGTGATCCAAACCATTAATACTTCCAGAAGGTAAGAATGATGCGTCCCAACGCCACAAATATTGATAGGTTTTATTCCATGTATCAGGATGCTTATATTGTTTACGAGTAAAGTTGATGCGGGCTCCAACTTGTAACCAATCTGTTACAGAACTCGTTACATTCACAGAAGCATTATATCTATCTAATTTATCTGGATGCAATTTTAAGAGTCCTTCTTTTCTATCATAAGCTAAAGATAAATAATAATTAGTTTTACTCGAAGAACCTTGTACCGATAGTTGATGGCTTTGAGAAGGTGCTGCTTTGGTAAAATAGATTTTGTTGATGTCCCAATTAGCGTAGTAATATGGAGTATTGCCCATCATTAAGTAATCTCCAACATTATTATCATCCACATATTTTCTCATCTCTTGGTAGTCAAGCCTTCCTTTATTCTGTTGTTTCCATTTTTCTGCATAAGGTAACAATTTATCAAAATACATTCCGAAAGCCTCTACTTCGTATTTATTATTATTAGCCATGCCTTCTAATGCCGCTCTCAATCTTGTTGGTACGTCAACGAAATCTGGCAAATAGGTTGCTTGATCCCAAGAGAAGTTGTTGTTATACGTCACAGTTGTGCGTTCTGCGGGGTGTGCTCCCTTGGTTTGAATCAAGATAACACCGAAAGCCGCACGTGTCCCGTAGATAGAAGTGGATGCAGCATCTTTCAACACAGAAATGCTCTCAATGTCCTGTGTGTTCAGGAATGAGATGTCATCCATAGGCACGCCATCTACGACTATCAGCGGATTGCTCACTGCCTTGTTACTCAAGGTACCTACACCTCTTATACGCATAGATGCTTGTTCGTTAATACCACCACTCGATGAGGTAATAGTAAGTCCTGGCACTGCTCCTTGCAGGGCTTTCGTCACGTCTTGCTGAGGACGACCTGCCATGGTTTTGCTCAAATCAACCGTCGAGACTGCTCCCGTCAGGTTGGCTTTCTTCTGCGTACCATAACCCACAACCACTACCTCAGAGAGCTGTCCAGCATCTTCTTCAAGTTTCACCTGCATGTCTCGTTGCGCACGAAGCGTAACTGACTTATAGCCCACATAAGAAATTCTGAGTTCTGTACCTGCTCCAACTGAGAGTGAAAAACGACCATTCAAATCGGTGATAGCACCCGTAGTTTTACCAATCACAGAAACAGTAGCTCCTACAATAGGTTCGCCTTTTGTATCCGTTACGACACCTTTGACAACTTGTTGTTGCATCGTCACATTTGACAAGGATGTAACACTGGTTGTCGCCATGACCGTCTGGGACGCAAAAGCACTACCTGCGACTGCGAGAATCGCACATAGACAATTTTTTGTTTTCATAGACCCATATATTTAAGTTAATTGAATTGACGATATTTTTCAATCGATGACACGACTCCCAAAGGGTGTGTTTATAAAGGTTTTATATGTTGTTCCTACGTCACATCGATTAGACAGATGCAGGCTTTATTGACTTTAAGGTTCTTATTAAAATATATTCGCGTTAGGTATCACAAAGATGACTTCGACAGCAAATATAGTAATATATTGTTAAATAAGCAAGCTTTCTTTGAGTTAATTAATGTTTTCAAATTAAAAATAATACTTCATTGCATCCTATAACGTTGTTTTTAGTCTTGCTTTTGACTAAAACCATGCAAAAATACAGCCCCATATCACTGGTTTTTATACATTCATAGCATAGCGATGTGACTCGTGGAAATGCACCATTTTCGTTGAAGTAAATAGCAAATTTTGTCCTAAAAAATGACAATAAAAAGGCTATTATAAATTCGTGAAATAGAAAAAAATAATGGGTAAATCAGGTGTCTTCAGACATCAAATGAGGCAGAAATTTGACTTTTCGGGATTGAAGCATGGAGATAACACGGTTGTTCACATGAGTTAAGCCTGCTATAAACAACAGATAAGACGATTAACCCATGATAATAAGGCACGAAATAGGCTGTTTTTTGGTCTTAAAAAGCGAAAAATGAGTCTGCTTTTCGACACATATTCTTATAACATACAGTGCACCAAAGACATAGCAAACTTTCTCATAACTTCGATATTTGAGACCAGTTGTGCACTTCCTGATTTACACGCGAGTTATGAAGCACTCCTTGTAAAGAAAAATGACATATTCAACCCTCCATGGAGAGTACTTGGATAGCACATAAAAACAATGCGTATCGAACTCATTTCACACAGATGTACGCAAAGCATGGTTTCGCTATTCGTCTACCAGATGTGTAGCATGATAAGCCACTAAGCCTTGCACAACATCCATACTCACCTTTGCTGGCTCAAAATCATAATTGCGACAAATCGATCGAAGTAAAACCGAAAACGCCATGGCTGTCTTCCCTGTAAAGTACACAGGATATTGTTGATAATCGTACTGAAACAGATTGCGGTGCAAAAAAGACTTGAAACTATCGGTCACCAAATCACTTACATAACCTGTGTGTTGATAATCCACCAAGAAACTTGTCACTGACGACAAATAATAATGCGGCAAAGGTTTGTCGTACACGGCACTCATCACCTCTGCTGCAGAAGTGTGATACTTGAAATAAAATGCTTCAATGAGTTCGGGCGGCGCCAACTCTTTAAGCACATCCGACAGGAAAGCACGACCAATGACCGACGCACTACCCTCATCTCCCAAAATATAACCACCGGGGCGCACATTTTTAGTAATGCGAGTGCCGTCATAAAAACATGAGTTGGAGCCTGTTCCCAAGATACACACAACACCTGCTGAGTCCATACACAATCCACGAGCGGCACCAAGCAAATCGCTCTCTACTGTTGCAGGCGTTTTGAACTGCGCCACCAATGACTGACTCACCTGCTTCTTGCGAGCTTCATCGCTACAACCAGCCCCATAAAAGTAGATATGTCCTAACTTTCGCTTGAAGTAGGCTTCACCCAAACCCAACCGAATGCTTCTACTCATCTCACGTCGTGTTTGGAAATAGGGATTCAAGCCCTCTGTTTCTTGTAAATCTATCAATTGATGTTGTTCCACAAAAGCCCATTCTGTCTTGTCAGAACCGCTCACAGCTATCAGATTCATTGTATATCGTACTCGTTTTTATATGATTGGAAGACAAAGTTACAAAGATTTTTTGTAAATTGCGGTAAATTATCTTCGTGAGTGCGCTAACAAAGAAATGAAGACCAAAAACAGAGACACAGAAATATTAAATCATGTGAATATTCGCAAATATTACTGATTTTATATTTCTAATTCTAAAAAATAATCTATCTTTGTTTGGCAACAATTCAGTAGAAAAGTACCCATAGCTATTAGTTTCGGTAATTCCTTAAAAGGAGACAAAAATACAACATGGGAACCTTGCACACGAATGTTGGCTACTATCCTTGAAACATGAACTATCTAACACGATGACCCATGAGAACATTTGGCTATTTTTTATCCTCGCTTAGCTGTCTATTGTTTGGCTTACAAACATTTGCTGACAATCCTCCCACAACCTTTGCGCCAACTTGCCAAACGCCGTTAGTGCAAGAACTGACATCGCCTAACCGTCCAAAATATGGACTGTTAAACCGCCATATTGCGATGTGGCAAAGTCATGGACGATACTACGAAGCCAAATTAGACCGTTGGGAGTGGCAAAGATGTCGCTTGTTGCAAACCGTTGAAGATCTATATACGCAAAGTTATGTACTACCTTTCTTGGTTCCCATGCTCGAACAAGCAGGAGCTAACGTACTGATTCCGCGCGAAAGGGATTGGAGCAGCTTTGAAGCCATTGTGGACAATGACGGCAACAGCTTTCAACCAAAGTCGAAATATAGCGAATATAACGGAAAAGAAAGTTGGAAAAATGGCACAGGAAAAGGTTTCGTCTACCTTCGAAAGACCTACACCAACTTTGAAAATCCATTTACCGAAGGCACTTATCGTATGGTGACCTCTATCAAGAACGGACAAGAGAGCAAAGCCGAATGGGTTCCACAGATTGACGAAACAGGCGAATATGCCGTTTATGTAGCCTATCATACCGTGCCAGGAAGCACCAATGCAGCCCATTATACCGTTTATCATCGGGGAGGAATCAGCGAGTTTAAGGTCAATCAACAAATGGGAGGAGGGACTTGGATTTATCTTGGAAAATTTGTATTCGACAAGAATTTAGGCAAAAGTCAGCGCATCGTCCTTAGTAACAAAACAGGTAAAGCAGGCGAAGTGGTGACAGCCGACGCTATTAAAATAGGTGGAGGAATGGGCAATATCGGCAGACCAGAAATAAGTACCTACCCTCGTTTCACTGAAGCAGCACGCTACTGGATGCAATGGGCGGGCGTTCCTGACAGCATCTACAGTCCTACGGCTGGAAAAGATGATTACAAAGACGATTATCAAGCACGAGGTGAGTGGGTGAACTGGTTGGCAGGAGGGTCTGAAAGCTATCCCGAAGGCAAAGGGTTGCACATCCCCATAGAGATGTCTTTAGCGTTCCATACAGATGCAGGCGTTACCAAGAACGACAGCACGATTGGTACGTTGGGCATTTACTTCACACAATCGTATGACAGTGTGTTTGCCAATGGTGCCTCGCGACAGCTTTGTAAGGAGTATGCCGAAACCATTCATAACAGTATTTTGCGAGACATACGGGCACAATTTGACCCAACGTGGCACAGCAGGAGCAACAAAGACGCGTCTTACTTTGAAGCCCGCACGCCACGAGTGCCAGCCATGTTGTTGGAACTGTTATCGCATCAGAACTTTGCAGACATGCGTTATGGGCACGATCCTCGTTTCCGATTTGCGGTAAGTCGTGCTATCTACAAAGCCATGCTGCGCTTTTCGTGCAAACAACATCAACAAAAATACGTGGTGACACCGCTACCAGTGAGTCACATGGCAGCCCATTTGACAGATAAGGGGCAGGTGGAACTTACTTGGAAAACTGTTGAAGACACGCTTGAACCCACGGCAAAACCCGACCGCTACATCGTATATACTCGTTATGGTCATGGCGAGTTTGACCATGGAAAAGTGGTAAAGCAATGTAAATATGTGGCAGACATACCTGCAGGTATGGTGTGCAGCTACAAAGTTGTGGCAATGAACGAGGGCGGTGTGAGCTTCCCATCGCAAATTGTAGCCGTAGGACGCAGTGCAAAGTCTCATCACAAAAAGGCTTTAATCGTCAACGGATTCGACCGTATATCGGCTCCTGCCGACTTTGAAGCACCTGCACCGTTGGACGCCTTGTATGCTGGATTCTTGGACAATGAAGACCATGGTGTGCCATATATGGTAGATATCAGTTATGTAGGCAGCCAAAAAGAGTTCAACAGGTCGCTCCCATGGCTCGATGATGATTCGGGTGGCTTTGGCGACAGTCATGGAAATGAAGAGACAACGGTCATTGCGGGCAACACATTCGATTATATCGCCCTGCACGGCGATGCTATCTTAAAGGCTGGATATTCGTTCGAATCATGTAGCAGAGAGCGCTTTAACACTTTTGCCAGCGACATTTCTTTCATCGACTTGATTTTAGGAAAACAACGACAAACCAAGTTGGGAAGTGGAAAGATATACCCCTTGTGCTTCAAAACCTTTACTCCCGAGGTACAACAACTGCTCACTGCTTACGCTCAACAAGGTACATCCATATTCGTGTCGGGCGCATACGTGGCAAGCGACTTATGGAACAACAAGTTAGCTAAGCCTCAAGAGGCAGATTTGGCTTTTGCCAAAAACGTTCTGAAGTATCAATGGCGGAACAGTAAGGCAGCCATTACAGGCCGTTTGTCGACTGTAAGATCGCCTTTGAACCTCACTAAAACGGAATATATCTATGCACACACTTTGAACCCAAACACTTATATAGTGGAGGCACCCGATGCCATCGAGCCTGCTTGCGATAGCGCTTACACCGTGATGCGCTATCCCGAAAACAACCTAAGTGCCGCAGTGGCATATCGTGGCACATACAAGACGTTTGTCATGGGCATACCGTTTGAAAGTATTATGGACAGCATCAAGCGCGAAAAACTAATGGCGGAGATTATCCGCTTCTTTGAATAAATAACATTGTTTGTTGAAAATCGAGCGTCTATGAAGATTCATCTTTGGCTTTGTAGCCTACTTACACTTCTACTGAGTGTTGACATTCAAGCACAGATTGGCAGTTTTCGTTTTGCCCAACTCACCGACATCCACTTGAGCGAAACAAATCCTAAGCCAACAGAAGACTTGCTCCGTTCGATAGCACAGATAAATGCAACGGACAGTCTTGACTTTGTTCTTGTCACTGGCGACCTCACAGAAGAAGGCGACAACGCCACTTTGCTGAAAGTAAAGCAGTGCTTAGACCTGTTACGCTATCCCTATTACACGGTCATGGGCAATCACGAAACCAAATGGAGTGAATCAGGATGTACCATGTTTAGCAAGATTTTTGGTGGCGAACGGTTTTCTTTCTACCACAAGGGCATTCAGTTCTTAGGATTCAACACAGGTCCATTCATGCGTATGGCACTCGGTCATGTGAAACCTCAAGACATATCATGGATTCAATCGACTATCAAGGACAAAAAACAACCAGTGATATTGGTCACCCACTACCCCATTTTAGAAGACGATGTGGATAACTGGTATGAGGTGACCGATGCTGTGAAGCCCTATAACATACGCCTTTTCATTGGTGGCCATTATCACAGAAACAAACAATTTACGTATGACGGCATCCCTGGTGTACTGATACGGACGAATCTGCGCGATGCAGACGGTCTGCCTGGTTATGGCATTTATGAAGTAACTCCCGACTCTATTCGGGTTTATCAACAACGCATAGGTGAAAAGAAACAAAGGCTTTATGCACTGTCACTAACAGACAAACCCTTTGATCACCAACAAAAGGCAAATAAATATCCAGATTTCTCTGTCAATAAAACGTATAAAAACGTCAAAAGGAAATGGTGCGTACAAACGGGAACAGCCATTTACAATTCTCCTGCCGTTGAAGATGATCGACTGTTTGTTGGAAACGATGCTGGTGAGCTCACTGCCTACCAGTTGAAGAATGGCAAGAAACTATGGACTTTCAAAGCAGGAAATCGCATTGTAGGCACACCTGCAGCGCGAAAAGGAATCGTCGTTTTTGGCTCTGCTGACCATCATATCTATGGTGTTGATACACAGAACGGCAAACTGAAATGGCAAGTAAAAGCCCAAGCGCCTGTATTAGGAGCCGTTACCATTGATGATGACATCGCTTATATCGGAAGTAGTGACCATGTGTTTCGTGCTATCAACATCAACAACGGTGAAGTGTTGTGGACTTATAATAAGGTAAAAGGATATGTAGAAACCAAACCTTTGGTAACCAATCAAGACGTTATCTTTGGTGCATGGGACAATACGCTTTACTCGTTAGACAAACGTAACGGTCATGAGAACTGGCGATGGACGGGCAACCTCACTCGAATGCACTTCTCACCAGCAGCCGTTTGGCCCGTTGCTATCAAGGATCGAATCTTTATTGTTGATCCAGAACGGGCACTAACCGCTATCAATAGCAAGACAGGAGAAACGCTATGGCGAACCTACCAGTCGAAAGTTAGAGAAACAATTGGCATTTCTGCAGACAAATTGCGTATCTATGCCAAGACTATGCAAGACAGTGTGGTTTGCTACAGTGCCACCGCCACCCAGCCACAACAGCTTTGGCGCACCAATTTGGGCTTTGGTTATGAGCATGCAACATCCATGATGGCAGAACAAAGGGGCATCGTATTTGGTAGTACAAAAGAGGGTTTGGTGTTCGCTTTGGATGCCAAAACAGGAGATTTGAAATGGAAACACAAAATTGGCAACTCACTCATCAACACTGTTGTGCCTGTTGGACGCAACCAACTGTTAGTCACTGCCGCCAGTGGAGAGTTGTGCCTCTTAAAATATCAATAGCATTTAACAACAAAAACATTTATAAGTTACTATGTTTGCAAAGGCTAACACACGGAGACAAGTCGGATGCCGCTCTTCGGAGGCTTCGCGCCTC